>JAOZQB010000013.1 GCA_029932445.1 Bacteroidales bacterium
GTGTGTGTATATTTCGGTTGTTTTTATGCTGTTGTGTCCCAAGAGTTCCTGTATCGCACTTATGTTGACCCCTTTTCTTGCAGATGTGTTGCATCAGGGTGCCTTATTCCGTCAGAATACCGATTCCGGGTTTATTAGTTTTTATATTGAGTTTGGTGTTAAAAATTCTTAAAATTAATTATTCATACAATAAAACAAACACTTAAATTGTTTAAATATCACAACATATTTATTAATAATTTTTTTCTGAAATTCCTTTTTATATGCGACAATTTTACATTTAACTTTTTTACTGCAAGGTTGTTATGTTTAGTAAAATTTTAGCATTTCTTCTTTTTTTGATTTTTTTGCCGATATTACTTTTTTCTCAATTAAGTTATAACAGAGAAATTGTCAATCGTCCCAATGTCTCCGTTATTTCAAATATTGCCTATAAATTACCTTTTCGCGGAGAAAATTACAAATTTTACGGAACCCTTCGTTTTCATATCTCCGGACACGCTTTTGTAAACAATAAGGTATATAATACTTTTATTGAAGCCCGGCATCTTTCACTTTGTAACATGCCGGAAATACATATGCGTTTACTTAAAAGTTCCGGAAAAAAAGAAGGTCGGTTATACCCTCGAAAATCATCGCTTTGCGGGAATTATATTATTTTTATGACTCCTCTTATGCGAAACGGTAAGCCTGTTAAATTTTACTACAGGACCGGTCTTTTTCGTTATTTTAATCAATTTGATAAAAACGGAAAAATAAAACGGGAATCACAAGTTTGCATTGATTTTGAAACCCTGTCACAATATCTTATCAATTTAGATAATGCAGCACATTTTTTCGGTTTAAAGGTAAATACGGTAACTGTTAAGCGTGAATATATAAAAAAGCTGTATAATACTTCTTTAGGAACAGAATTAAAAAACAGAGATCTCCGGTTTGTAAAATATCTGTCACGTAAAACTAATCGGAAATATGAAGAATTGTTTTTAGTTGAATTCGGGTTTGAACGAAAGTAAAAAAAAACATACCCGCCTGATAGTCATCCTATCACAAAGTTAATCTTGTGTTAATCAACAAAATGGTCCGAGAACATGCAGTTTTAAGCTCGAAGAAAAAAAGAGGCAGCCTGTCGACTGCCTCTGCACATTAAACAGTTCAATATTTTATTTTTCATTCATGATGCGTCCGGGTGTCCACGGAGCACCGACATCATTTAATGCTTTTTCAATTTCAGGAATTGTTTGCATTGCAATTTTTTTCATTTCTGAAATAACAAGCGGTAATTCTTCTTTTACGATATTCAATTGATCTTTCTCTGTTTTTGTAACCGGAGCCGTTGATTCAATATGTGCCCATGCCAAATCTTGTAATCTGATTTCTATCGGTAATTTATGCGGCGGTATTTCCTCATAACTTGCTTTAGGTGACACACCTTCAAGCTTAAACATCAGTATATTTACAGCTTTTTCTGCATTTTGAATTTTTGTCATTAATTCAACTGATGCACCGGACGTTTTTAATGCCGTTTGTTTTAACAGAATAATTTTTTTCTGTAAATTTTCGGCATAATTAACCGTTGCATACATTCTTTTTACTGTTTTATTTAAGTCTTTAAAATAAGTTGCCAAAACTTTTTCGTCTTCAGCCGGAAGTGTCGTATTTTTTAATCTTTTAACGGTAAAAGAAATCGGATCGGTTAATTTTTTATATAGCCCTTTATCATAGACACCCATTGAAACTTTATAAATTCCGGGAAGCACGGGTATTCCGAAATTATTTTTCTTAAGCGGATCAAACTTTTTTAAATCTTCATTAACCGGAAACGGGTTATCATAAGCTAAATTCCAAGCAATTCGGTTAACTCCTTTAGCCGGTTTTGCCGTTAATTTTTTTATTACGGTTCCTTCGTTATCCGTAATTGTAAACAACAAATAGGAGAGTTCTTCTTTATTCTCATCTTCAAGTTGTTTCCATGATGGTTGCGGAATTTTTTCTCCGTTTTCAAACAGCTTTTTTTCTTTTTTGTGTCGTGCATCTTTTGAAGACACCGGAACTTCTTTTAAGTAATATGTAAAGACAGCTCCGTATGACGGATTTTTTGCAAAATAATCCGTTTCTCCTTGTCCGTATTTTCTGTCTGTTTGAACATATTGCAAAGCATCTTTTATCGGAAACATGTAAGCCGTTTTTTCTTTCATAAATGTTTCGCTTATTTCTCTGAGAGGTTCATAATTATCAAGAATATAGAATCCGCGCCCGAAAGTTGCCAAAACAATATCATTTTCACGTTTTTGAATTGCAATATCTCTGACGGCAACATCCGGTATTCCGGATTTTATTTGAATCCATTTTTTTCCGCCGTTAACAGAAAAGAAAAACCCGAATTCGGTTCCGACAAAAAGTAAATTTTTATTTTTAAAATCCTGAGATACAGTATGAACCGTTCCGTCTTTCGGTAAATCGTTACTAATTGAAACCCATGATTTTCCTTTATCGGAGCTTTTCATAATATAGGGTTTAAAATCATCTCTTTTTCTGTTATCAAAAGTTGCATAAACAACATTTTCGTCAAAACGATCGGCAAAGACATCGCTCACATATGTGTATTCCGGGACACCGGAAAAGCTTGAAGTTTTGCGCCAATTTTTTCCGCCGTCTTCACTGACTTGAATGACACCGTCATCTGTTCCGACATAGAGCAATCCGTCTTTCACGGGAGATTCGTCCAAAGAAACAACGGTTCCGAATAAAGACGTAGAAACATCTTTTTTCACTGCATCAATACTCCAATATTTGCCCATTACTTTCCATGTATTTCGGTCAATTTGAGCCGTTAAATCCGGGCTGATTGTTTCCCAAGAATTTCCTTGATCATCACTTTTAAATAATTTATTAGCTGCAATATACAATCGTTTGTGATTGTGAGGGCTAATTATTACCGGAGCATTCCAGTTCCATCGGTATGTTAATTCGTCTTTTGCGGGAGCAGGTTTTATGAGTAAACGTTGGCCGCTTTTTTTATCAAATCGGTAAAGGTTTCCGTATTGATATTCGGAATAAACAATATTCGAGTTTTCAGGATCAACAGCACCCCAAAATCCGTCACCTCCAACCGTTACCGTCCAATCACATTTTGAAACTCCGGCACTGCAAATTGAGCGTGACGGACCTCCGTAACTGTTATTATCCTGCGTTCCCCCGTAAACATTATAAAACGGTTTTTCATTATCAAGATACACACGATAAAATTGTGTTACGGGCAGATTTGATATGTATCGAAATGTTTTTCCGGCATCATAAGAAACATAGACTCCGCCGTCTGTCCCGATTAAAAAATGATCGGGATTTTTCGGATCAATCCACATGGCATGATCATCAACATGGCGTTTGTTATTACCGAGATTTTTCCATGTTTTTCCGCCGTCTTCCGAATATTTTGAAAACGTTTCAACAGAATATACTTTATCAACATCTTTGGGATCACAATAAATAATATTATCATATTGACCGCTGCTTGTGTGATCACTCATTTTAGACCAAGATTCTCCCTTGTCTGTTGAGCGATAAAAACCACCCTTTCCGGTTTCTGCTTCAACAATAATATAAACCACATTCGGGTTAACCGGAGAAATTGCAATGCCTGTTCCGCCCATATCTCCGGAAGGAAGACCTTTCGTAATTTTTCGCCAGGTTTTTCCGCCGTCTTCTGATTTATAGACTTTCGTTTCGGGACCTCCGCCTATTTTTGTATAAACATGTCTTCGTCTTTGTTCGGAAGTTGCATATAAAATTTCCGGATTTGACGGATCGCGAGCAATGTTATTAACACCTGTATTTTCACTGATGTTAATCACTTTATTCCAGCTTTTTCCGCCGTTTTCTGTTCTGTAGAGACCTCTGTCACCACCCGGTCCCCAAATCGATCCTTCGGCAGCTACTAAAACAATGTCAGAATTTCGCGGATCAATATTTATTGCACCTACTTGTCGAGAATCTTTCAATCCCATATTTTCCCAACTTTTTCCGCCGTCAAGCGATTTGTAAACACCGTTTCCGTAGCCGATTGCTCGTTGGTGATTATGTTCTCCCGTTCCTGCCCATACAACATTGTGGTTGTTCGGATCCATTGTAACACAACCGATTGAATAAGCACCGTACTTATCAAAAACCGGTTTAAAACTGTTTCCGTTGTTAATGGTTTTCCAAATATGTCCGCATGCCGCAGCAACATAATATTCTGCCGGATTGTCCGGGTTAACGGCAAAATCGGCAATTCTGCCGGATGTAAATGCCGGTCCGATACTTCGAAATTTTAATCCTCCTATAACCGATGATAAACCGGTTTCTTTTTTGTCTGTTTTTTTATCTTTTTTTTGCGAAAAAGACAAAACCGAAAAAGCAGACAAAAACAGAATTAAAAATAATCCTTTTAATTGTTTTTGCATAATTTTTAATTTTATGTTAAAATAAATGTAATAATCTGATAAAATTTTTAACTATACAATATTAATAAATTTTTAAGTATTTCGGATGTTTATTTAATATCGGATAATTGACGTTCGTCATTCAAAAAGTGTTTTTTCCATTATTTGATTTTTTTTAAATTATCTTTCGGAGAATAATGTTTTCAGGACTGTCTGTCAGAAAACAAAAAAAGATTGTCCGGATTTTGAGTTAATTGTTTGAATTATAAGGTCTATTCATCTCTTATACAGGTTCTTATTTAACTTTTTGCGTAATTCAAATAAAAACTCAAAGAGTGCGAATTTCAGGAAATTTTTCTGTTTTTTTGAAAATAGTTGAAAATAATTTCAGATTTTGATTTTCCGACACATTTTTCTAAAATTTTTTCTTCTGTCTCAGAAATTTCTTTTACCGATTTAAAACAAGAAAATAATTGCTCAATTGTTTTTTTTCCTATTCCCGGAATTTTTTCTAATTCGGATTTTATAAAATCTTTTGATCGTTTATTTCTGTGAAAAGTAATTCCGAAACGATGCGCTTCATTTCTTGCATTTTGAATTACTTTTAAGGTTTCGGAATTTTTGTCAAGATACAAAGGAACGCTGTCGCCGGGAAAAAAGATTTCTTCTAAGCGTTTTGCTATTCCGATAATTGTTATTTTCCCTAATAAATCTAATTTTTTCAGACTTTTTACCGCCGAATTAAGTTGTCCTTTTCCGCCGTCTACAATTATTAATTGCGGAAGCTCTGATTTTTCTTCTTTTAATCGTTTATATCTTCGGTAAATTACTTCTTCCATAGAAGCAAAATCATCAGGTCCTTCAACGGTTTTTATATTAAATTTTCGATAATCTTTTTTGGATGGTTTGGCATTTTTAAAAACAACGCAAGAAGCAACCGGATAAGCACCCTGAATATTTGAATTGTCAAAACATTCAAGATGAACCGGTAATTCATTCATTTGCAAATCTTTTTTCATTGTATTTAAAATTCGCTTTTTATGTCTGTCGGAATCAACTAATGTACGTTGCTTTATTTTATCTAATCTGAAATATTTGGCATTCCGCTGAGACAGTTCAATAAGTTTTAACTTATCTCCTATTTTCGGAACCGTAATTTTTATATTAAAAAAGTTATAGTCTGAATTAAAGGGTAAAATTATTTCTTTAATTTCTTCAAAGCCGGATTGTTGTTTGTTTATTATTTCAATTATTGCCGAAGGTAAAATCTCGTTATCAGTTTCGTTTAATTTTTTCTTAAATTCGGTTGTGTGGACATTAATTACGGCACCGTCAACCACTTTTAAATAATTTACATACGCAAAATCATCGTCCGATAAAATTGAAAAGACATCAAAATTTCCTGAAGAAGAAGACAAAATTGTAGATTTGCTTTGATATTCTTGTAATACATCTAATTTTTCTTTTATTTCTTGTGCTTTTTCAAATTTAAGATTTGCGGAATATTGCAGCATTCTGTCTTTTAAATATGCTTTTACGGTAGAAAAATTCCCCTTTAAAATATTCTGAATTTGTATTATTTGTTCATTGTAACTTTCTTCTGTTTGTTTTCCCACGCAAGGTGCTTTACAATTTCCGATGTGATGTTCTAAACAAATCTTAAACTTTCCGGATAAAATATTTTCCGTTGTCAATTTATAATTACATGTTCTGATTTGAAATAACGATTTTAAAAGGCGTAATAAAACTCTTACCATACGAACAGAAGTATACGGACCGAAATATTTTGATCCGTCTTTGATTACATTTCTGGTTTGAAAAACACGAGGAAATGCTTCATTTTTAATACAAATCCAAGGATAGGTTTTGTCATCTTTTAAAAGAATGTTATAACGCGGTCTGTATTTTTTAATAAGATTATTTTCGAGTAATAGAGCATCTGTTTCGGTTTCAACAACAATATGTTCAAATTTTACAATATGCCTGACTAAAATTTTTGTTTTTGTATTATCATAATTTTTAGAAAAATAGGAAGAAACTCGATTTTTCAGAATTTTTGCTTTACCGACATATATGATTGTACCTTTATCGTTATAAAAAATATAGACACCCGGTTTTTGAGGAAGTTTTAGTGCTTCTTGCTTTAAGTTTTCAATATGGTTTTCCGATCCTGCCACTAATGCATTAATTTAAAAATGTTCCACGTGGAACATTTTATTAATTTCTTGTTATTTAATCTGTTGTATTTGGTTTATTAAAGTTTTTATTAACAAAAAGCAGGTTTATAAATACAAGAGCCAAGCACAGTTCATTTTTTTACCTGCCGAACCAAATAAGCAATGCGCTGATATCTGCCGGAGAAACTCCGGGAATGCGTGAAGCTTGCCCAATATTTTCCGGTCGTATTTTATTAAGTTTTTGTGTTGCTTCCGTAGATAAGGATTGTAATTTTGAAAAATCAAAGCTTTCGGGTATTTTATTTTTTTCCAGGCGTTTTAATTTTTCAGCTGTTTGTTTTTCCCTTTCTATATAACTTTGATATTTTAATTGAATTTCTGCAGACCTTAAAATTTCATCTTTAATTTTTTCAATTTCTTTAACATATTCGGTTAATTTTATAGAAATAGGGATTAAGTCCTCTATTTTTATTTGCGGTCGCAACAATATTTTTTCCAATCGTTCTTTTTGTTTTATCAAGGATAGGTTTTGTTTTTCCAAAAACGGATTTAATACTTCGGGTTCAATATTTGTTTCTTTCAACAATTTTTTAATTTCCGAAACCCGGTGTTGCTTATATTTAAATAATTGAAAGCGTTCTTCGGAAGCCAATCCGATTTTATAAGATTTTTCGGTTAGTCTGAAATCGGCATTATCTTGCCTTAACAGGATACGATATTCCGCTCGAGAAGTAAACATCCGATAAGGTTCATCAACACCTTTATTTATTAAATCATCGATAAGAACACCGATATATGCTTCGTCTCTTTTCAGAATAAAAGGGTCTTTTTCGTTAATTTTTAAGTGTGCATTTACACCTGCCATCAATCCTTGTGCAGCAGCTTCTTCATAACCCGTAGTTCCGTTTATTTGCCCTGCAAGGAACAAATTGTTAATAACTTTTGACTCCAAATTTAAGTGTAAAAATGTGGGGTCAAAATAGTCGTATTCGATGGCATATCCCGGTCTGAAAATTTCAACATTTTCCAATCCTTCAATTTTATGAAGCGCATTATATTGAACATCCAAAGGTAAGGAAGAAGAAAATCCGTTTAGGTAATATTCTATGGTTTCTTCACCTTCCGGTTCAAGAAATAACAAATGAGAATCTTTTTCGGAAAAAGTAACGAGCTTATCTTCAATACTCGGACAATACCTCGGTCCGGTTCCTTCAATAATTCCGTTAAATAAGGGCGAAAATTGAAAGCCTTTTTTTAACTCATCGTGAGCATCTTTATTTGTATAAACAATGTAACAACTTCGTTGCTTTAATTTTGTTTTCACATTCGGGAAATAAGTAAACATGGATTGGTACTCATCTCCTTTTTGTTCCGTTAATTTTTTAAAATTAATCGTTCTGCCGTCCAAACGTGCCGGAGTCCCGGTTTTCATTCTTAAGACCGGAATTCCGTATTTTTTTATTTGTTCTGATAAACCCAAGGAAGGAGCATCGGCATCTCTTCCTCCGGGTATTTTAGTTGAACCGACATGCATTAATCCGTTAAGAAATGTTCCGTTTGTTAAAATAACGGCAGCAGCATAAAAGGAAACTCCGAGTTTTGTTTTAACACCCGTCAACACGTTACCTTCCATAATCAACTCACTTACAGTGTCTTGCCAAAATCTCAAGTTTTTTGTCTTTTCCAGTTTCTCTCTCCACACTTGTGAAAATTTCATTCTGTCCGATTGGGCACGCGGACTCCACATAGCAGGTCCTTTTGAAACATTGAGCATCCTGAATTGAATTGCTGTTTCGTCGGTTACGATTCCGGTATATCCGCCGAGAGCATCTATTTCTCTTACAATCTGACCTTTAGCTATGCCTCCTATTGCCGGATTACAAGACATCTTTGCAATTGCCGTCATATCCATTGTAATCAGAAGTGTTTTTGAGCCCATATTTGCGGCTGCGGCTGCGGCTTCGCTTCCTGCATGCCCGGCACCTACAACAATAACGTCAAAAGTATTTGTCATTCTCTGAAATTTTTGCAAATATAGGAAGATTTTAATTGTTTTAACAGCAAATTATAAAGCTTAAATTCTTTATCCCGAATTATTCATACGTTTTTTCTTTGCCTGAATCAAGGCGTCAAATCCTACCGCTGTATTCTTATACTGCAAGGGGTTTGCAACGATGAGTCGGGTAAAGAAAAAATGCACCTTCGGTGAAAAATCATCCCAATTTGATTTCTTGTAATAATAGCTAAATCATTATCATTTAGTTTGTTACTGTTGTGTTTTTGATTTTTCATGAATAATTCGGGTTATGTACATTTATTAAGCTTCGATATAAGGTTTTAACAACAAAACGCTGACGACAAATTAGATTTCTTAAAATATTAAGTTATAAGGGATTTTATCATGAGATATTTAGTGCAAAGATGTTATGGTATTTGTTTTGTGTGTGTATTTGATTGATTAGTATACATAATTCCTTATATCAATTCGTATTATTCAACAGTAATTCATAAAGTTTACACCTATGTTAACGAATTAATTGAAACTGTGAGTAAAACTTTTCTTTAGCTCAGATGATAGTGAGGTTGTCTAAAAAGCAAGATTCCGAACCCGTAGGCTCAACAAAGTTAAACGAGTTCGGAATGACTTAATCTGCTGCTTTTTAAGCAAGCTCAATTACTCTTTTATTATCTTAAAAATTGTATTGTTATGTTTAAAGTCCTGAAAACGAACAAAATACACTCCTTTCGGGAAACTGCCCAAATCAATAAATTTATTTTTTACATTCTCAGATGAAAGTAAAACTCTTCCGTTTATATCAAGTACATCAAATTTTTGAATTTGATTATTTTTTGTTTCAAAGTATACAATTCCTTCGGTCGGATTCGGATAAACAGTTATATTTTTTTCCTTTTGAATATTTTTAATTGATACCGTATTATAAATATGTAAAGTAAACTGTTTTGTCCAATTTCCCTGATCTGAAGAAAGATTTAAAGTAAAAGTTACATCTTTATCCTGACAATTTTCAGATATTGAAAAATTTGAATTATAGGACCATTTAGATGAACTCGGATTCATATCCGACCAATATAAATTCGGTTCATTAATTGTTATGTCAGGATCTGTCACTGATAATACACCGTGAATATTGGTAAGAATCGTATTCCCGCTGTTAAAAAGTTTTATGGGGATTTCTATTTGCTCACCGTTTTCACATCTTCCGTCATCGTCTCCGTTGCTGTATCCTTGAGAATTATCATCTATTTTATATTCTAACAGTTCGATGTTAGGTAAAGCTTCAGGACAATCAACAATAATATCATATTCACCTCCGCTTCCGTCATCAGAATCAACAACAATATAATATGTTTCTCCGGCAACGGCATTATCAATGGTTGCGGAAGCAGAAGAAACCGTACCTAAACAATAAGCCGGATTACATGCGCCCAGAATAAAAACGTCTAAATCTCCTGTGAAATTTGAAATTGTTGCTGTTAAAGGTCCGCTCATTGATGGTGTTATTGTGTGTACTCTTTCGGGTCCGGTTTCTGACCAATCGTTACAACCGTATGAGTCAACACTTGATTGAGCCGTTGAGCTTACACCGTGATAAGATACGCCGCAAGCCAATGTTACCGCATCAGAACAATCTAATTCTCCGGATGTTA
The DNA here is from genome assembly GCA_029932445.1 of Bacteroidales bacterium. Lineage (GTDB taxonomy): Bacteria > Bacteroidota > Bacteroidia > Bacteroidales > JAADGE01 > JAADGE01. The sequence goes on from JAOZQB010000013.1 coordinate 10,271, forward strand.
CAACCATATCTATTAAATATTGAGGATTGTACGACGACAATTCCGATAAAGTGTATGTTTTTTCAAAAACTCTTTTGAGTCCTCCTCCGAATGCTTCTTCAATTATTGTATAAGTTCCGTTATCATTAATGTGTTTTACCATGCGCACATGATGACTCGGATAATTTACGATATCTCCGTTTCGTAAATCATTATAGCTGTTATGATGTCCGAATATTGACGTATATGAATCCATCATTGAAGTGCTGTAGTGCGTACTTAAACCGTAGCATCTTGAAACATATCCTGAACAATCAAGTCCGACGGCACACCCTGCTCCTGCCCATCCGCCGTCTGTATTATCATCTCCGGCAGAACTCCCCTGAGTTAAATAATAATCAAAATCATCTAGAGATAAAAATCCTCCCCAACAATAGGGTATCGATGTATTACTTCCTAACTGAACCCAAGGAGGGGTGTTTACAATATTTCCGGAGCAATTTTCATCAACTGCAATATTATTTGCAGTTGCCGTCCAAGTATGATTCAAATATGTTTGCGCATTTGATAAGACTTGAACATCTGTTATTTGCGAATATGATAAATTAATACTTATTGCAAAAATTAATAAGAGTACACTTTTTTTAATCATAATTTTTTAAACTTAAGGGTTAATCCGTTTTTGTTAACAATAACGAAATATAATATATTGTTGTGAATTTTAATATCGTTTTTTATATCTGAGTATGTTCTTTTCGGTAATATTTGTTTTTCTGTTTCAAAATTATCTTTATATGATGAAATTACTCTTTTTATATTTCCGGTTGTATTATTTTCAATAATATCGATTATACAATAATAATCATCGGAAGAATTTCCGATTAAAGTAATTGATCCGATTTCATTTTTATACGTTTTTGCTCTGTCAATGTTTTTATTATCCGGGTTTGTTCTTATTTCAAATGATTTTGCCGATGTTTTTTTTACCCATACAGCTGTATTATCTTTTGTCATAAGATATTTTTTTCTCACAAGTTTATCGTCAATTAATTGAAATGCAGATCCGTCAGACATTAAAACATTAAAAATGCCGTCAAAAAACAAAAGTTTATCGAACAAAGATATATAAGGAATATTAAAAGATATATCTTTTATAATTCTTTTGTTTTTTAAGATATATAAATGTTTATAACACAATACATATAAATTTCCTTTTTCATATAATATATCCTGCGGCATATCTTTTATCTCAACGTCAGAAATTTTATTATCTTCAAAAAAGCGAATAATGTATTTGTTATCAAAATTTCCGGCTAAAACCGTGGTTTTGCCTGCAACATCAAATGCCGTAAAAGTATAGTATACACCTTCAGGCATATATTTCGGTTGAATTTTTAATTCATCCCAGGTATAATTATTTTCATCTTTTGTTTTTAGTTCTTTCTTCTGTTTTGTTTGCGTTTCGGGTTTCGTTTGTTCTTGTTTTTCCGATTTTGTTTCTTTTTGTATCTCTTTTTTCTTTTCAATTAAGACTTCCGGTTTTTTTAATATCTCTGTTTTTTCTGTTTTCTTATGTTTATTCAATACAAAAAATATTGATAACAAAGCAATCAGCAACAGGATTATCAGAATTGTTTTCTTTTTCATCTTTCTTTTTTTACTTATACGTTCAGTTCTTTTAAATGTTCAAATATTTGGTTTCTTTCTCGCGCATTTGTTTTTGTTCTTCTTGGGTTTTATCTTTATAACCGACTAAATGTAAAACCCCGTGTATCATGACTCTTTGGAGTTCGTTCTCAAAACTTACATTATATTTCTGAGAATTTTCTGTTATCCGGTCAATACTTATAAAAACATCACCGGAAATTATATCTCCTTCCGTATAATCAAAAGTAATAACATCCGTATAAAAATCGTGGTTTAAATAGTCAATGTTCATTTTCAACAAATACTCATCGGAGCAAAAAACAAAAGATAATTCACCTTCTTTTTTATTTTCATTAAAGATTAAAGCCTCAATTTTAGTAAAGACTTTTTCATCAAAAGAAAACTCTTTTATATTTTCAAAAAAGAAATTTTTATTCATTTTTTCGGTTTTATTAATGTTCCACGTGGAACATATTCGGAACGCCGGTATTACCGGGCAGTTCAAAAAATTTTATCAAATTTTAAATTATTTATTAATTGTTTTTGAATAATCATTATACAATTTTTTATAAAAATTTTTCAATTGAATATTCTTTTTATATAAATCCTCATTAAAATACGTTTTATCTTCGGTATTTTTAAAAACATCTTTCGGGGATTTATAAATCTTACCGTTCGGATTTTCCGCCTCTCTTTTCTTGTCAAACTTTCTTTTATTTTCTGCTTTTTCTGCTTCAAGCAAACGTGTTTCAATTTTTTTCTGTCTTTCGAGAAGTTCCGGAGTAATTTGTCGATTTATAATTTTCTTTTTATTTTCATCATTCATCTTATTTATTTCATTCAATAATTTTTGTGTTTCGCTGTTTAATGAAAATCCCGATTGCATTTCTTTTAACATTTGTTTGAAAATTTCTTGCTGAGCCAACATTTTTGCCAATTGTTTATTCATGGCATTTTGGTTAAAACTACCCTCTCCGTTTTTCATTTGCTTTAACATTTGCTCCATTTGTTGCTTTAATGATTCTTGTATTCCCTTTAAATCCTGCATTGCTTTTTGTTTTCCGTTTTTAGGATTTTTTGACCCTTTGCCGGAACCGCCGGATTGTTGAGCATTTTTCATTTGATTTAAAATCTGCGAAAGCAGTAAAGCTAAATTATTTGCCGAAGTCATTACCTTATTTTGATTAACTGAAGCCGAAGCCGTTTTTCTGTCTTGAAGTTTTGTCTTAGCATCTTTTAAGTTTTGCAAAATTTCAGACAATTCGGTTGTTATCGGTTTATTAATTTGCGGAACTCGATAAGCAAGGGCTTTTAAGGAGTCATTAATTATTTGAAAATCTTCTTTCATATTTGATTGCTTTTCAAATAAAGTCATCATTTTCGGATTGCTGTTTTTTATCGTTTTAAATTCATTAATTAAATTTTCCTGCTTAAAAGAGAAATTTAACAAGTTATCTAATATTTTCCGTAAAGCTTCCGTATCTTCACTTTGTTGTTCGGCAGAATTTGCTTGCATCATAGAATCCATTGCATCAGCCATTTTTTTCATGTTTTTAGAATTTTTACTTTGAGAATCCGAGGCTTTGTTCTTTTTTCCTTTGCTTAAATTTTCTTCTGATTTTTGAAACTCTTGATTAATTTCTTGTTTTTCTTTTTCGAAATCATCTAATTTCATTTTATTTTTTAATTCCTCATTAAGTTTTTTCGCATCATCATATTCTTTCATTGCATCTTTAAACTTATCGGAAATATCTTTTTGTTTATTTAAAAGTTCATCTTTCGTTAAGGTTTTTTCTTTTGTTTGATTTGCTAAATCTTTTTGTTTTTTTGACAATTTATTTAATTTATTAATTGCCTTATTTATTTTTTGTTCAGTTTGTTCTCTTTTTAAAAGTTCTTTAGTTCGATCTAATCGTTCGGACATTTCTTTATATGAAAATTCATTTTCTTTAAGAAGTTTGTCCATCATTTTTTGGTTGAATTTATTTTGAAGCTCTTCAAGTTGTTTCATTAATTCCTTCAATTCATCAGTCATAACCTCATCCAAAAGTTTTTGAATTTCTTCTTGCTTTTTAATCAATTCTTCATCTTGTTTATTGAACTGATGTGAAATTTTATTTTTTTCTTTATTTTCTTGTGCTATTTCATCAGTCATCTTTTTCAATAAATCCTGCTTGTTTAAGATATTTTGAAGCATTTGTTTATTTTCCCATTCCGAAACATTTCCGTTTAAGTTTTTCTCTCTTAAATTCTGTAAATCTTTTTTTATTTCATCGGCAAGATTTAAACTTTTATCCAATTTAGAATTTATATTTTCATTTGCTGAATTTTCTAAACTGTCAATTTTATGTGTTGAGGGGATATTAAATGTGAAAATTTGCGTTTTTGTTTTTTTACTTCCGGAAACGGCATCGTTATCCCAAACTTCAAAATAATATTCTACTTTTTGGTTCTCTTTGGGATTTAAATTATTAAAATTAAACGAATAATAGAAAGTTTGTTTTAGTTCTGATTTGTTTATCGGCAGATTATTTGTTATAAATTCTTGCTTCGATTTAGAATTTGTTACTGTATTATTAATTACACGAAATTTAAAATTTAGTTTTTTTATTCCGTAGTCGTCATTTATAAAACCTTTAAAATATGAGATGAAAAAATTTGCCGTGTCTTTTAATTGTTCGACTTGAATTGCCGGATATAAATCCGGAATGACGTTGACATTAAAATGAAGGAATTTTTCATTTCTGAAATATTTATTTACGGTTGTCAGATAATAATCTTTGTTTTTAAAATATCTTTTATGATACAAAAATTTATTCTTCGTTTTTTGCGTATTAATAATTTCATTTTTTGATATTAATAACAAAGAATCCACATGATCCGGAATAAATGTCCACGAAACAACAGATCCGAAAGGAATTACTATATCATTTGCATTTTTTAAAATTGTGTCTTTTTCACCTGTATATTCAGGAACATTTATATTTAAATAAAATTGTAATATTGAAGGAGACGGTAAAATATTTACTCTGTATTTTTTTGAATGAATATTATCTGCACTAAATCGGAAATCGACAGAATTATATAGATTTTTGAATTCGTACAAAAATTCTGATTTAGAATTCTTTTCTTTAGACATAAAAAAATTACTTCCTCCGTAATTTATAAAAACTTCATTCGGTAAATAATCGCCTTTTACTTTCAATTTAATTTTTACACTTTCTCCTTTTTTATAATTTAAATTATTGTTTTTCAATTGAAAATAAAACGGCGGGGGAAGCTTAAATTCTTCTTTATAATTAATAATATGCTTAGTACTTTCTTTAAAAATAACAGGAGAAATTAAGAATGCCGAAATAAAAATTAACAATACCGGAACTGTATATTTAAGATATTTTAATAATTGCTTATAACTGATTGCCGAAGAAAACGGAATTAGTTTTAGTTTCTCGGATTTTTGAGAAATCGCCGCTTCAATCAGAACGTTTTCATGTTTTTTATCTTGTTTATAAAGCTCAAGAATATTCTGTAGTTTATCTTTTACCTCAAAAAAATATTTTGAAATAATTTCAGATGCTTGATGATAACTAATCCGTTTTCCTATTTTTAACAGTTTCAAAAAAGGAATAACTATAAAACTGAAAAAAACAAACAAAAAAAATGCAATGAAAGCATATAAGATAATTGCTCTTGTAAGAACAGAAAACCGCAGATAAAATTCAGAATAAGATATCAAGAGCCAAACAAACGGAAAAAGTGTAATAAAAATTAAAATACCGCGTAATATTTTTACTTTATAATATTTTTTGATAAAAATATTCAGTTTTGATATCAGGTTTTGGTATGAATTCATGTTTTACGATTTTAACCACTTTTGCGGATTTAATTTTTTATTTTGATACCAAATTTGAAAATTCAACATTCGTGCATCGGGTTTTCCGATGACTTCTCCGGTTGAAACTTTATCTCCTTTTTTTATATAAACATCACTTAAATTTGAATAAACCGAATAATATTGTCCGTGTTTTATTATAACGGCTTTATTTGCTCCCGGTATTTTTAAAACCTGAACAACTTCACCTTTAAAAACCGTTTTAGCATTTTCACCTTGCTCGGTTGCAATATCAATTCCGTCATTATTTATTTGAATATTTTTTAATACCGCATGGGTGTGTTTTCCGAAAGAAGATGCAATAATGCCTTTAACAGGATAAGGTAGTTTTCCTTTATTTTTTTCGAAATTTAAAGATAGTTTTGTTTTTGATTTATTTAAATTTGCCGAAACTTTTTTGATTGATTTTCGTAATGCTGCAGTAATTTTTTCTTTTTTTCTGATTTCTTCAAGAAGCTCTTGTTTTTTATTTTTAAGTTTATTTAAAATATTATCCAATATTCTTTTAGAACCGTTCAATTTTAATAATTCATCCGTTTGTTTTTCTTTTAATTCTAATTTTTCATTTTTTTGAATATACAAATTATCATTTAACAGATAAAGACTATCCGATTTTTCTTTTAAATCAGCTGTTGTTTGTTCTAAATATTCCGTTAAATATTGTAAATATACAAAACGTCGATAGGCCTGATTAAATGTTTTTGCGGAAAAAATATAAATTGTTTTATCTCTGATATTTCTTGTTTTATAAGCATAAAAAATTAATTCTTCATATTCATTTTTCAAACTTTTTATTGTTTTTTCAAGTTCATTTCTTTTTTTTGTATTCTCTGAAATCAGAAAATCCAAACTGTCTATTTCTGTTTTTAGATTTTTTAGTAAAATTTGCTGAAGCTTAATTTGTTTATTTAAAACTTGATATTTTAAATAAGTTATTTCTGATTTCTTATTTAATGAATTCAATAAATTTCTTGCATTTTTTAAATCATGTTGTGCTTTTTGCAATTTTCTTGATTGTGCATCAGTAAGAAAAGAAATTCCTGACAGAAAAAAAATTATAAACCCGTATGTCAACAGTTTTTTACTCAAAATTTATTCTTTTATAATGTTTAGGTATTACGAATTTAGCAGAAATATTCTTGTCCGGTACTATATTTTTATAATTTAATACAGCACTTCCCGTTGTAATATTATTTTTAAAATTTATGATTATTTTATACGGAAACATTTTTGAGTTTAATTGTTTAAATTCTGAATAATTAAATTCTGCAAAATTTGAATTATCCGTTAAAGCTAATTTATTTTTTTTTAAATAATAATCTCTGTTAATATTCAGTAAATGATTATATTTTATCGAATGTTCCGTATATTCATTTTGTAAAAGGAATAAACTGTCATTTTCCGAGAATGAATAATTTTCAATTTTTTCGGTAATCGGATAAGTAAAAATTTTGTTTGTTAAACAGCTTTCGATGATTTTGTAATTAAAAGAAAAACCGTATTTGTTTTTTAAATAATCATAATTTTCTTCAAAATAATTATTATTTATTTTATCAATATATTTTATACTGTCGGTTGTTAATAAAATTCGTGCAAGTTCAATACCCATAAAAGGTCGAAGCGTAATCCAAATAAAGGTATCTTTTTTTATTTTAATGATTCCTTTTAAGGGTAACTTTTGTTTTTTATCAGAATATGTTCCGTAAAAGCCGGCCGAAAATGTTTGAAATTGTAATGCTTCTGATTTAACATTTTTTGTTATTTTACTTATTTTCAGGTTTTCGGATTTTTCCGGTTTTTTAACATTTTTCTTAAAAATATTACAACTGAAAAAACCGGATACAAAAATTATTAAAATTCCGTATTTTACGTTTTTATTTAAGGACATCATCAATTGTTATGTTCTGAAAGTTATCAATTTTATTTTGTAATTTTTTTGTATTATTTCCGTTTATTTGTGCTTGTTTCCAATAGCTTAGAGCTTTTTGTTTTTTGTTTACCGCAAATAATAAGTCGCCGTAAAGCTCATAAATTTTTATTTCTTTATTCTTATGCTTTAAAATGATTTCTGCAAGCGTTAATGCCTTGTCAAATTGTTTTGTTTTTTTATAAATTAATGTCAAATATAAATTAAACTGATCTAATAAATTTGGATTTTGAATAATTAAATTTTTACCGGATTTTAAATATTTCTCTGCCTCTTGATAATTTTTTAATTTGTACTCTGCAATACCTTTATAAAGATAAATTTTCGGTTGATTCGGAAAATAAGTTAAATATTTTTCAGTATCTTTTGATAAATTATTAAAATCCTTGATATCATAGGTTAAGCTAAACAACATTATGAGCATATTAAAATCGGACGGATTTAATTCAACCGTTCTTCTAATGTACGGAATTGCTTTTTCTTTGTTATTTTCATCGATATAATATTCTGCTAATAAGGTATTTGCCATAATTTCATCTGTATTATTTTTATATAATTCGTTAAGAAGTTCAAAATATTCATTTTTCGGAAAATTTCGATATCTTCCGGATACTAACAAATTATATTTCTTAATAAATTCCAAATCAGATGAAATTAATTTTTTTGTTGTTTTAAAATATTCATCATGGTTCCCTGTTTTTCGACAAAATAAAGCATATGAAAGATTAACATCCGTATTATCAGGATATTCATTTAGCAATTTATTATATATTTTTTCTGCATTAACTATCTGATTTACTGAATAATAATATTCAGCTGCCATTCCTTGATAACGTATTTCAGCCGGATATTTTCGGCTTAATTGAGATACGGTTTGTTCAGCTTTATTATAATTTTTTACTTTTAAATAAAGGTTAAATAATTTTTCGGCTGTTTCCGGTGAATATCCGGTTAGCTTTTGTTTTTGTTCATAAACGGAAATTAAATTATTTATATCTTTATTTTCGGTATAAATATGAATTAATTTTTCATACAGTAATTCTTTATACTCTGTTTTTTTTACTAAACTTTCATAAATAATAAGTGCGGCTTTTTGTTTTCCTGTTTTATTTAATAAGTCGGCTTTTTCAAGATTATACCAAAAATTATCGGGCTGTAATTCAACAGCCCTTACAGCATAAGAAGATGCCGTTTCATAATCTTTCTTTGCAATAAATATACTTGCAAGATAAAATTCAGAAGCTGCACTTTCAGGATTAATTTCCATTGCTGTTATATATTGTTCCGATGCTTTTTCAAAGTTTCCGTTTAAGCGATTTTTATTTGCTGCATCAAACAGATAAATAAATTCCAGTTCCTTTTTTTGAGCATCTTTTTCAGAAACAGCAGACTTTTTTAATATCGAACAAGATGTTGAAATGATAATTAATAATGATATGAAAACATATTTTAATTTCATTAATTTATTATCTTAAAATATTATAATCACCGATACTTAAATCATCTTTCGGTTTATTAATGACAACATGGTTACCGATCATTGAATTTGAAAAAACAGCTTCGGTTATACTACAATTATTTTGAATTATCGAATTACTGATGACCGAATTTTTAATTAATGTGTTTTTTCCTACAGAAACATAAGGTCCTACAACTGAGTTATTTATAATCGCACCGGCATCAATAAAACACGGTTGGATAATAACGGAATAATTTTGTTCGACGGTTTCTGAAATTTTATTGCCTTGATGATGCAAAATTCTTTGATTTGTATACACTGTTGCATCTTTGTTACCGCAATCTAACCATTCTGTGACTGTTGCCGATTTAAAATTAATATTTTTATTTTTCATATTTTCAAGTGCATCAGTTAATTGATATTCGTTATTTCCGCGTATATCATTATCAATTAAGTATTTCAATTCTTTTTCTAATCTTTCTCCTTCTTTAAAATAATAAATTCCGATTATGGCTTCGTCGGAAACAAAGGTTTCGGGCTTTTCGATAAAATCTGTTATATATCCGTTTTCATCTTTTTTAACGACTCCGAATGCTTCGGGATTATCAACTTGTTTTGTCCAAATAACGGAGCTTGTATCTTCGTCAAGATTAAAATCGGCTTTAAAGAGGGTATCAGCAAATGCTACGATGATTTTTCCCTTCAGTGAAGGTTCGGCACAATAAATGGCATGCCCTGTTCCGAGCGCTTCTTTTTGGTAATAAATGATACCTTTTGCTCCGAGATTTTCGGCAATTTTAAGTAGTTTTTCTTCAACATCCTTTCCGAAATCACCGATTATAAATCCTATTTCATCAATTTTTGATTTTGATACTTTTGTTATTTCTTCCGCAAGTCGTTGAACAATCGGAATTCCGGCAATCGGGATTAAAGGTTTCGGAATTGTTAAAGTATGAGGTCGCATACGTTTGCCCATTCCGGCCATCGGTATAATTAATTTCATTTTTTTTATTTTATAATGTTAAAAGTACTTGATGATTTGATTAATTATATTTTGTAAAAGTTTTAAAATCTGAATTTTAAAACAACTGATTCTGATTATTATAATTAATTTTTCCGAGATGTTTGTATGCGGCTTCGGTCACTTCCCGACCGCGCATCGTTCGTTTTATAAAACCTTCCATTATTAAAAACGGCTCATAAACTTCTTCTATTGTTCCTCCGTCTTCTCCTACCGCCGTAGCAATCGTATTAATTCCCACCGGTCCGCCGCCGAATTTATCAATAATTGTGGTCAATATTTTATTATCCATTTCATCGAGCCCTTTTTTGTCAATATTGAGGGCATCCAATGAATATTTTGCAATTTCCAAATCAATTTTTCCGTTGCCTTTCACTTGAGCAAAATCTCTGACTCGGCGTAATAATGCATTTGCAATACGCGGTGTTCCGCGACTTCTTCGAGCAATTTCAACCGCCGCATTTTCTTTTATTTCAACATTTAATATATTAGAAGAACGCTTTATAATTGTTGTCAGAACATCCGCATTATAATATTCCAGTAAAAATTTAATACCGAATCTTGCTCTTAGCGGAGACGTTAATAATCCGGCACGTGTAGTTGCACCGACCAAAGTAAAATTATTTAATGTCAATTGTAATGAACGCGCTGCCGGTCCTTTATCGATCATAATATCAATGCGAAAATCTTCCATTGCCGAATACAAATATTCTTCTATAACCGGCGATAAACGGTGAATTTCATCAATAAAAAGGACATCATTTTCTTCCAGATTTGTTAATAATCCGGCAAGATCTCCGGGTTTATCAAGCACCGGACCTGATGTTATTTTCATACTGACACCCAGTTCATTCGCTATAATATTAGATAAGGTTGTTTTACCCAATCCGGGCGGACCGTGCAACAACACATGGTCGAGTGCTTCGTCACGCATTTTTGCTGCTTCTACGAAGATTTTCAGATTTTCGAGGATTTTTGCTTGTCCTTTAAAATCGGAAAATTGAGCGGGTCTTAATTGTTGCTCAAAAATTTCTTCTGCCTGTGATATTTCATTTTCTCTTATATCCAATTATTTATCTTTTATTTTTTGTCCGTCAATTTTATATATTTTTCCGCCTTTATATTCCGTAACAGTATCTAAATCACCTTCTTTAGTATATTTTTTCCATTTTTTTACCTTTTGTCCGAACGAATAATATCTTATTTCCTTAACGATACCGTTCGGATAATAATAAACATGTTTTCCGTCAGGATAATTCTCTAAAAAGTGTCCTTTAAACAGTTCATTTCCTTCGTTATCAAAAGCTTTCCATTCACCGTCTTTTTTTCCCGAAACATAGCTTCCTGTTTCGGTATAATCATTTACAACAGTTTTCCATTTGCCGCTTTTTAATCCGTATATATAATTTCCCGCAGATAAAGTATCACTTTCTTCCGTCAATTCATAAAATTTTCCTGTTTCTTTTCCTTTATCAAACTTCCCTTTTCTTCGTATGTTTTTGTTATCGTAATACCAAATCCATATTCCTTGAGGTTTTCCGTTTTTATAAGCACCTTTTTGTTCAATATTTCCGGATTTATAATAAAACAACCAAGGACCTGTTTTTTTTCCGTTTATAAATTTTCCTTCAGATCGAATTTTTCCGTCAGAATATAAAAATTTCCAATCTCCTTGTTTTTTTCCTTCTTTATCAATACGTCCTTCTCCTAATTTAATGCCTTTTTCAGAAAATGATTCCGAGTTTATAATATTCCCTTTTTCATTGAATATTTTATGAATACCAACCGGTTTTTCATCAATATATGCACCTATTTTTTTTAATTTTCCGTCTGCAAAATACTCTTTTTTTAGTTTTAAATTCGTTTTTTCTTTTTCGTCTTTAGATAATACTTGTTTTTTTCCGTTAATATAATATTCTTCTTTAATTAATTCACCGTAGGGATTGTATTCTCTGTAATATCCGTTAAGTGTATCATTTAGATAATTCGCATAAATATGTAATTTATCATTTCCGTAAAAGGTTTTCCAAATACCTTGTTTTCTGCCTTTTGTATCTGTTCTGTTAATTCTGTCGGAACTTAATAAATTATTGTATGAATATTTTAATATTAAAATGATATTGCCTGTTTCATCATAATGCTTTTCATAGCCGTTTTTATAATTTTTTTCATATTCAATCGTTTTCTCCAACTTTCCTCTATCAGTATAATAATACGATTTTCCGTTTTTTTCTCCGTTTACGTATAATTCTTTTGAAATTAACACATTTCCCGTATAATCGGAATCATTTACAAATTTGTACGTTTTATAGTAACCGCTTTTTATACCATTCTTATAATCAATGACTTCGGTAAGATGACCGGCTCTGTCGAAAAATCGCCAGATGCTGTCTAATTTATCATTTTTTCTGTATCCTTCTGATTTTAATATTTTATCCGGATAATAAGATTTCCAATAACCGACCGGTTTACCGTTTTTAAATGTTCCTTCGCTTGAAAGTGTTCCGTCGGGATAATAAAATTTATTATAACCGTTTGGGTTTATCTTTTGCGAAAAAGAATTGACTGTAAAAAGGATAAATCCTAAATTTAATATGATATATTTTAATTTATAATTCATTATGACAAATCTAACATTCTTTTTATCGGTTTGTATGCTTTTTTTCTGATTTCTTCGTCAATTAATATTTCCGGTTGTTCATATTTTAAACAGGTAAATAATTTTTCTGTTGAATTTAACTTCATAAACTCACATTCGCTGCAAGCACATTCAGCATCTTCTCCGGGCGCAGGAATAAAAAATTTGTCGGGAGATTCTTTTTTCATTTCATGAATAACACCCGGTTCGGTTGCTACAATAAACGTTTTAGCCTGATTCTTTTTTGTATAATTTATAAGAGCAGAAGTTGATCCTACAAATTCGGAAATTGTAACAATAGGTTTCGGACATTCCGGATGTGCAATGATAATTGCTTCCGGATTTAATTTCTTTTGTTCCAAAATACCTTCAAGTGAAAATTCGCTGTGAACATGGCAAGCACCGTCCCAAATTATCATTTTTCTGCCTGTTAAACTACTGATATAATTTCCCAGATTACGATCAGGACCGAAAATAATCTTTTCATTTTCCGGAATTGAATTGACAATTTTAACGGCATTGCTTGATGTACAAACAATATCTGTTAAAGCTTTCACTTTTGCCGTTGTATTAACATACGAAATTACCGTATGATTCGGATGCTTTTTAATAAATTCCTCAAAATCTTTATCAGGACAAGAATCTGCAAGTGAGCATCCGGCATTTAAATCCGGTAAAATAACTTTTTTATTCGGAGATAATATTTTAGCTGTTTCTGCCATAAAATGAACACCTACAAAAACGATAATATCAGCTGAAGTTTCTGCAGCTTTTTGTGAAAGGGCTAAACTGTCACCGACAAAATCGGCAATATCCTGAATTAATCCGTCAACATAATAATGTGCAAGAATTACGGCATTCTTTTCTTTTTTAAGTTTTTGGATTTCGTTTATCAAATTTAAATTTTTATCAGATTCATCCAAGGCAATAAATCCTGTTTTTATAATTTGCTCATTTATTGTTTTCATTATATATATTATTATTATATTTAAATTTAAAAATTAATGATAATGATTATAGTCGGTTAATTATTTTATAAAAAAAGGGCTAATAATTTGCTTTTTTAAAAGTTAAAAGTTTATGTACAGATATTTCTCGAATTGTTAAATACTAATATTTTGATTTATAGATTATAATACAATCTTTTTAACAGTTGTTAATTCTTTTTTTATCCGGAAATATTTAATAAATTTTGATCTTTTTTGTGTTAATGAATTGTTTAAATATTTAGAGAAAAATTAATAAATAAACTTGTAATATTTATGTTTTTTTCTATATTGATATTTTGATTTTCTTTGCAAAAATAATTTTTAATATTCTTTATTAAAATTATAAACACATTATTAAAAAACGAATAAAATTTCAATTTATTGATAATTAAATTATTGTCATAAGTTATTAACAATACGATAAAATTAATTCTATAAATTGTTTTTTTATAAAATACTGATTAATAAATAATTATATAATTTAACTGTCTTTTAAAAAAAGTAAAGTTATGAAAAAAATAGCATTTGCCTGCGATCATGCAGGTTATAAAACCAAACAATTTTTGATAAAGAAATTAACAAAAGACGGCTGTGAAATAAAAGATTTCGGTACCTTTTCGGAAGAAAGTGTTGATTATCCGGATTTTGCACATCCGATGGCTGCTGCCGTAGAAGAAGGTAAATTTGATTTGGGAATATCGCTTTGCGGAAGCGGAAACGGTATTAATATGACGGCAAATAAACATCAGAAAATACGATCGGCACTTTGTTGGAATACCGAAATTTCAAAACTGGCACGATTGCATAATGATGCAAATGTGTGTGCTTTACCAGCTCGCTTTGTTTCGGAAGACGAAGCTCTTGAAATAGTTACTGTTTTTTTAAATACCGATTTTGAAGGCGGAAGACATATTAAGAGAATTGAAAAAATCCCTCTGAAAAACTAACCCACTATGGATTGAAAATTCGGAGGTTTGATAACAAACACTGATAGTCATCGTATCACTATTTTAATTTAAGTGAAACTGATTTGCATTTAATCCTCTGTTTATCAACCAAATGATACGATGACTTGCGGATTTAAGGATAAAACAAAAATTTATGAATTGATTTGAGAACAAGGATTAACGACCAACGATCTTTGAAGTAAAAAACAAACGATCTCATATTTTGAACAATATATACTTCTTTTTCGACGAAACCTCATAATTATTAAATCGGGTATTGCTGTCGCAATAATTTGTTCTGTATTCAAAAAACAGTTACAGAAACTAAAGTAACTGCACCGGAATTGCAGAGTCTTAAC
>JAOZQB010000014.1:0-22200 GCA_029932445.1 Bacteroidales bacterium
CCAAATCAATAAAATCAAACCTAAGCCGGCAATAATTCCGCCTTTTGCAGTATCTAACATAGTCCGTGTAAAATTCAAGATATAATTCAAGACCTCTTCTTGTCCTTTAAGATTTGCCGTTATTTCTTTTTCCAACATTTTGTCCATTCCGAAACCTTTTGCAATTCCGAAACCCAAAGCCATAACCGGAACAATTGATAAAAGTGTGAAATAAGTTAAAGCCGAAGCACTTACACTTAATTTATCTTTTCTGAAACCCTGCATTCCCAAAGATACCATACGTAAAAAATTAATTAAAATACGCATCGGTTTTGGTTTCTTTGTTATATCAACAGACCATAATTCGTTTTTTAGAAACAATCTGTATCGTTTTATTTTGTTTTTCATCTGTATATTTTTATAATTTTCAAAGGTCAGATAGGAACACCCGCTTGTAAGTCTTTTTTTATTTTGCTTAATGTTTGCGAGCAATAATCATTCCCATGTATGTCAATTTTTTTGTAATGGGTGTTTCATAAATTCAAAAAATATTTAATCATCAAAAATAACAAATAATTCAGAATCGTTATCCGGGTTTTAAATGAATTTAAAAAAACAGTGAAATTAATCTGCTTTTAATGTTATTAATTTCGAACATTACATTATAAACTACAAACTGAATTTTATAAAATAAAAAAATCAACAATCACTGTCAGTATTTTAATTTTATTATTTACAATTGGTACACAAAATTGTAACTGATTTTAACTTACCGACAGAAAAAGTATTTATTTTTGATAAATGAATGATTATTTATAAGTATTTTTGTAAAAAAATGAAATGAAATATACATCTTTAATATTTGCGATAATTTTAAGTTTTCAATTGTCGGCTCAAAAAACAGTCAACGGAAGAATTACAAAAGCCGGAGGAGGTGTCTTACCAGGTGTAAAAATAGAAGCAAAAGATGCCCCGATGATTTTTACTTTAAGTGATGAATACGGAAATTATAAAATAGAAATGCCTGAAGAAGTTACGAGTTTGGTATTTTCTTTTTCCGGGATGGCAACAAAAACGGTAAAAATTAAAGATTTTACGGCAATTAATGTTAAATTAGTTCCTGCACATTACAAAACATTTCGATACGGTGCCGGATTATCTTTCGGAACTTCACGATTTACGGTAATTAATGAAATTTCGCCGAATAACATTGATACGAGTAAAATTACACTAACACCTATTTCATTACATGCTGATTTATTTTACAGAATTAACAAAAATTTTGAGTTACAGGGTGTTTTTGAAGACGGTTTAAACTATACAAAATATGAAGCAGATTCTGTCACGATTTCAGGAGACACCATAAAAGTACCAAAAACTACAGGTGTAAATCGTTTCAGTTTTTCCTTATTGCTGAATTATCATTTAAAACTTGACAAAACCGGAAATCATTCTTTATTTGTCGGTTTAGGCCCTCAATATCAACATTTCAGTTTTTTAAATACAAATGCAGTCGGGGCCAGATTTCAAGCAGGCGTAAATATTAATAATTACGGAAAAACGACAAAACTGTATTTAGCTGTTGATGTTGCAAACGGAAATTTTAACAAAAATAATATGTATGTTCCGGGCTTGCCGTACAATTATTTCAGCAGCAGGTTCGGAGTCACATTTATTTTTTAAGTTCAGATTTTAAATTCTCGTATTCTTCCGTAACATCAGCATCATCAAGCCCGTCGTATAAATCATCCGAATGTGATTTTAAAAAGTCATCTTTTTCGTTTTGATTCAGAAGATTGTTTTTCAGTTTATCCAATCTTTTTACAACACCTTCGTCACCGTAAAAAAAATCACTGATTTTCTCTTTCCCGGAAGGTTTTGTATGCTTTTTTAAGAATTTATATTCCTCTTCGTAATGCTCAATTTTTAATCTTAAATCCGAAATTTTTTCTTTTAATAGAATAATTTCATTGTCGTATTTCGGAATGTTAATTTTTAAACTATCAATCCGATTTTCATACGTTTTTTTAAATTTTAAAGCATTAAGTGCTATTGTTTCGGCAGCATTTTCTGATATTAATTCTTTTTTTGCATCTTCAAGGGCTTCTTTGGCTTTTTCAGCATATTTCGCAACCCGTTTTTTATAATCCGGAATATCTTTTTCTGCTCTGATTTTCAATGCATTAAAATGTGCCGTTAAATTCTCGGCTTCTTTGAGATATACTTTTAAATTATTCAATTCTTTTTCAAATTCTCGCAAAGGGTTTTGTGTTTTTTTCTTAATTTCATTAACAACTTGTTCCCCTTTATCGTATACTTTTCTGATGATTCCCATAATGTTTGATTTTAAGTAAAAAATGCCGGACAACTCAGTAAATTACATCATCGTTCGGCATAAATTTATTTTAAATTAGATGATTAGGCAGAAAACCTAATAATCTCGTTTGAATATTCTCCCAATAATAATGATAAAGAATTTAAAGAGCCGGCAAGCTCATTCAAATCTAAATTTTCAACTTGCAAAGTATCTCTGAATAAAACATTTTTACCGTCATCACTTAAAACAAAAGCACCGTGAAGGATATCATGGTTTTTTTTCAATAATGCTTTATACATTTCAACATCATCTTTTTTAACCGTAAACAGAAGTTGTTCCATAATTAAAATCGGATCATCAACCACAATAACCATATTTTTAATTCCTTCATCTTCATGATCAATAACAAAATATCCTTCATTTTCATTTTCGGCATTAATTGAATAGCCTAAATCATTCAGATAACCTTTTATTTTAGAAAAATAATTACTCATAATATTACAATTTTAGATTAATACTTATTTGAGCATTCAAATATATGAAATTGTGAGGAGAAAACGAAATTAACTTAAAAAATTATTTAGGAAGAATAACGGGGAAAAATCCTGCGGAATCCAGCTTTAATACGGGAGTAGATTGAATATTACTTTTATTTAATTTTCTGTCAACAATATAAAAATTAAAATAAATCGAATCATAAGGTAAATTTCCGTCTCCGTCATATGAAAAAATAATATCAATAATAATATCGGCAATAAGCGTTTTATTTTGTCCTTGAGGTTCAACATAAGGAACTCTGAAATTCCTTTGTTTACTTGAATCAATTTTTATCGAGTCACCGTTTACTATCTCATAAAGTGTTGTAAATAAATTATTTGAATATAAGCTGTCAGGGTCGTTAATCCCTGTCGTATCACTTTCTTTCAAACCGATATCACCGTCTCCGTCAATGATGCCGAATTTTAGCTTATAAAGCTTATTTGTATTTCCGAGCAAATCCAAAGAATCTTTTAATTGAACCTGCTCAAACTGAATTTGAGGTTCGTCAGGATATTTTTTCGGTTCGGGACAAGCCGTTAATATCACTATTAAAAGAAATAATAGGAAAATATGAAAGCCGGTATTCTTCATTATCTTTTCTCTTTCTTTTTATTCCTGAAAAACAATTTTAAAGGGACACCCGTAAAATTATAATGTTCACGTATACGATTTTCTAAAAAACGTTTGTATGATTCCTTTACATAATTCGGCATATTGCAAAAAAATACAAATGTCGGTGAGTATGTCGGTATTTGTGTAACGTATTTTATTTTAATATATTTTCCTTTATTTGTAGGCGGAGGATTATTTTCAATTTCTTCAAGCATTACGCGATTCAACTCTGCCGTAGATATTTTTCTTCTACGATTCTTATACACTTCCAAAGCCGTTTCAACAGCTTTGTAAATACGCTGTTTTGTTAATGCAGATACAAACAATATCGGAACATCATTGAAAGGGGCTAATTTTTCTTTCACTTCCTTTTCATATTTTTTCAAAGTGTTCGTTTCTTTTTTGTACAAATCCCATTTGTTAATAAGAACCACAACGCCTTTACTGTTTTTAATAATCAAGTTAAAAATATTCAAATCCTGAGCCTCCACACCTCTTTCAGCATCAATCATAAGCATACAAACATCCGAATGTTCAATTGCTTTTACGGCTCGCATAACCGAATAATATTCAATATCTTCAAAAACTTTATTTTTTTTTCGAATACCTGCCGTATCAACTAATATAAAATCATTTCCGAATTTATTAAAATGTGTATTTACAGAATCTCTTGTTGTCCCTGATATATCGGTAACAATATTTCTTTCAGATCCTAAAAAAGCATTAATTAAAGACGATTTTCCGGCATTCGGTCGCCCGACAACAGCAAATTTCGGCAGTTCATCCTCATCTTCAAATATTTCCGGAGCGGGAAAAGCTTTTATTACTTCATCCAATAAATCGCCGGTACCCGAACCGTTTATTGATGAAATATTATAAAGTTCTTTAAATCCTAATTTATAAAAAACATGAGATTCATATTGTAATGTACTGTTATCAACTTTATTCACAACCAAAAAGACCGGTTTTGTATTTTTCCTCAGCATTTTGGCAACGGTTTCATCCAAATCGGTAATCCCCGTTGTAACATCAACAACAAATAAAATTACATCTGCTTCATCAACAGCAATCATCACTTGTTTTCTGATTTCTTCTTCAAAAATATCATCCGAACCCTGGATATAACCACCTGTGTCAATAACCGAAAATTGAGTTCCGCTCCATTCTGATTGTCCGTAATGCCTATCTCTTGTAACACCTGCGGATTCATGAATAATTGCTTTCCGTTGTTGTGTTAAACGATTAAAAAGTGTAGATTTCCCCACATTCGGTCTTCCTACTATTGCTGTAATATTTGCCATACTTTGGTATATAATTTGCAAAGATAAAAAATTAAGGTGAATAAAAGATTTTTAACTTGCAGCTAAGAATATTGATTTTTAACATAAAAACATGAAAATATTGCTGAAACATTGTGATTTTAAATAATTTATATTTAGTTTTGCAAATTGATTTCAACAACCTAACTATTAAGATTAGATTTACTATGACATTAATTTTTAATATATTGTCATGAGAGCGAGCAAATATCGATTTAATCCCGAGACTTTAACTTATGAAGTAGAAAAGTCGAGATTTACAAAATTATTTTTAAAATCATTCTTCCCGAAGTTTTTAATTTCTGTTTCTCTGGGTATTATTTTCTTTTATATTTTTTCTTCTTACATAAAAAGCCCTGATGACTTTTTGGCAGATGAAAACAATAATGAATTGCGGTTAAAATATGAACTTCTGAATAAGGAACTAAATTATACGGTAAAAACTTTAGCTGAACTTCAACATCGTGACGATGATGTTTACAGAATGATTTTTCAGGCAGAAACGATTCCTGCCTCTAAAAGAAAAGCCGGGTTCGGCGGTAGTACCAGGCCTAAAATATATCCGAATATTGAAAATTCCGATATCTTAAACAGTACGATTCAAAAAACAGATATCCTGTCAAAAGTGATGTTAGTCCAATCAGAATCATACGATGAAATTTTTGATTACGTAAAAAATACTGAGAAATTAGCTTCATGCATACCGGCAATCCAACCGATTGCTTTAGATGATTTAACGCGTTTCGGTTCTTCTTTCGGATTAAGATTTCATCCGATTTTAAAAATATGGAGAATGCATGACGGCGTAGATTTAACAGCACCGAGAGGAACAAAGATTCATGCTTCGGGAGACGGAATTGTATTTCGAGCAAATAACTCACACGGGGGATACGGAAATGTCGTTAAAATTAATCACGGGTTCGGATATATTACGGTTTATGCACATATGAGTAAAATCCTTGTTCGCCCGGGTCAACATGTTAAGCGCGGGGATGTGATTGGTTTAGTGGGAAGCACCGGTTTATCGGAAGCACCGCATTTACATTATGAAGTAAGAATAAACGGACGACCTGTTAATCCGATAAATTTTTATTATGAAGATTTAACGGATAAAGAATATTATGATATGATTGAAGCTTCGTCAAAAGCAGAAACACATATTTACGAATAAAAAGAATTGAAGAATTATAAAAAACTCTTCATTGTTAAATTTTATTGAAGAGTTTTTTTTAAACATCTTTTGAAAATATTTTATTAAAATTATACTGTAAAATTAAGAATGGGATTATTCAGCTTTTTAAATAAAGAAATTGCCATGGATTTAGGCACGGCAAATACAATTATTATTGAAAATGACAAAATTGTTGTTGATGAGCCGTCAATTGTTGCAATCGGAGAAGGTGACAAGTTAATTGCTTTAGGACATAAAGCAAGACAAATGCACGGAAAAACACATGAAGGTATCCGAACAATAAGACCTTTAAGAGATGGTGTAATTGCTGACTTTATGGCGGCTGAATTAATGATTCGTGAAATGATTAAAATAGGAACTTCCAAATCCAATTTTTTTTCCCCGTCTCTCAGATTAGTTGTTTGTATTCCTTCGGGAAGTACCGAAGTAGAAATAAGAGCGGTAAGAGATTCATCGGAGCATGCCGGAGCAAGAGAAGTTTATATGATTTATGAGCCGATGGCTGCTGCTTTAGGTATGGGAGTTGATGTTGAAGCCCCATCCGGGAATATGGTTGTAGACATCGGCGGGGGAACAACGGAAATTGCCGTTATTTCTTTAGGCGGTATCGTCAGTAACAAATCCATTCGTATAGCAGGAGATGATTTCACGCAAGATATTCGTGAATATATGCGTCATCAACACAACATTAAAATTGGAGAACGAACGGCTGAAAAAATTAAAATTGAAGTAGGTGCAGCAACAGCTGATATCGATGATGTCCCTGACAAATTTATTGTAAGAGGACCGCATCAAATGACTGCATTACCGATTGAGATACCTGTTTCTCACGAAGAAATTGCACATTGTTTGGATAAATCAATAGCTAAATTAGAACTGGCCATCATAAATGTTCTTGAAAAAACACCTCCTGAATTATATGCCGATGTTCATCAAAAAGGTATTTATCTGACCGGAGGCGGTGCTTTATTAAGAGGCCTAGATAAACGGTTGAATGAAAAAACAAATATGAAATTTCATATTGCTGAAGATCCTTTACATGCCGTTGCTCGCGGAACGGGAATTGCATTAAAAAACATTGATAAATTCAGATTTTTAATGCGTTAATGAAATGATTATGAGTCCTCTGATCTTAATAATAATATGAAAGAATTTCTCAATTTTATAAAGAGTGCTCACTTTTTCCTTTTATTTCTTTTGCTTGAAATTATTTCAATTCTCTTAATCGTAAAGAATACAGAAAAAGCATCAGGTTTCTTAAATTCAGCAAATGCCGTATCCGGTTTTTTTCATTCAAAAATTACAAATATTTCAGATTATTTTTCATTAAAAACGGATAATGCGAAACTTATTAAAGAAAATTATTTACTCCATAATTATATAAACTCTACACTTACTGAGAAGAATTTGTACTCTCCGGAAATCCAAAATCTTGGTCTTTTTTATAAATCTGCTAAAGTTGTAAAAAATTCAATCAATAAACCATATAATATTTTAACGGTAAATAAAGGAATTTTAAACGGAATTCACGAAAATATGGCTGTGGTTTCTAATGACGGGGTTATCGGAATAACTGCCGTTACAGGAAAAAAATACACAACCGTTATCTCAATTCTGAATACAAAATTAGAGATAAGTGCAAAAGTTAAACGGACAAATTATCACGGTATCGTTAAATGGGACGGTAAAAATCCGGAATATGTTTTATTAACCGATATTCCGGTATATTCATCCTTATTTATAGGTGATAATATTGTAACCGGAGGATATTCGTCAATTTTTCCGGAGAATATAAAAATCGGTACCGTTTCTGAAGTTGAAAAAGATAAACAAAGTACTTTCTACAATATAAAAGTTAAACTTAGTCAAGATTTCAGAAAACTTGAAAACGTTTATTTAATCGATTACAAGGGCATTGATGAACGTAACCGGCTTGAAGACAGCACGGTTACGATGTTTCAATTTAATAGGTTTTAGTCATTGTTTCGGGTATTGCAAAAATATAATCAGCCAAGTTTTTATTATCTTCTTTCAATTCTTTGATATTTTTTTGTTCAACACAACTAACGGTTAATATTTTTAATTTCGGATTTGCATTTTTTAAATACCACACAATCCCTTCATGATTATCTGAATGATATGAGCCGTTATAGTGGATAAACAGTTTTCCTTTTTCAAGATTTTTTTGAATAAAATAAGCCATAGTAGCATCTTTTATAGCTTGTGCCTTAGGAAATTCTGCAGTTCCGTGACCCATTTTTTTACCCATCTCAATCATATCCGCATAACATTTAACATTAGGGTCATATTTCGGAGGTAAGGGAGCAATATACCTTTTCCCTTCGTCCGTTAACTTATTAAGTCCTTCAAAACCTTCTTTAAATACAATACTTGCATATCTTCTCGGAATATTTGAAGCCACAAAATTTAATTTATTTTTTTTTGCAAAAGTCATTAAAGGTTTATAATCCGTGTTATAATTAGGCCACAAACGGGCATCAGCTTCAAATTTTTTTTCAGGAAAATAACCTTTTAAATATTCATTAATAACAAGTTGATTGTCAGATTCAAACATTTCTGCACCAAGAATAATTCCGGCTTCGTGTTTTTGGTATAAATCCTTTGTAATCTCATATTCTGCCCAATGACTTATGGGATTATTATGAAGTTCACCAATAAAAATAACATCTGCTTTATTCAAAGCTTTTATCATTTTTTCATACTTCACCTTTTTGCCTTCTTGATTATATAATTGATAAGCCGGTTTGTCAGCCGTAAAACTCATTAATACCACTGCTGCTGCAATTATCATTTTAATTTTCATTACTTTAATGTTTTATTGAATAATTAGGATTATTTACATTCCGAAATCATTTTTTCGGCATTTTCTTTTATTTTAGTTTCAATCATTCCTTGAAACATACGTGCCGCAAAAGGCAGCTTGCTGTCTATAACAACATTTTTATTATTAACAGTTATATTTCCTTTGACATGCATTCCTCTTATTTTAAAGGAAAAATTGATAATATTTCCGTTCGTTTCTTGCTCCAAATCCGAAAATTCATCTTTATATTCGTCTGAAAGTTGTTTGAAAATTTTTTCGGCACAAGCAGTGCCTTTTTCTTTTTCTAAATCGTGTGTTAATTCAATTCTCATATTTTTTTATTTGCGAAATTAAACAAAAAAACGATTTAGCTCTTTTCTTTTTATTGAAAGTGATAATTTTTCAGTATTAAATTTTGCTTTAATTCCGACCGGGAAAACAAGTTGATTTTTGATGTGTCCGAATGAAAAACCGTAAACAGCAGGAATTTCCAGCGGCTTAATTCTGTCAATAATAACTTCTTTTAAAAAAAATGAATTTTCTTTATCGTCTTCTTCAGGTTCACACCCTTTAAATTGACCCAATATAATTCCTTTTACATTTTTAAATTTTCCGCCGGAAATTAATTGTGTCAACATTCGATCTATTTTATAGGGTGCTTCTCCGATATCTTCTAAAAAAACAATCTTATTTTTCCAAGAAATCTCAAACGACGTTCCTATTGCACTGATTACCAATGCCAAATTACCGCCGGCAAGAGTACCCGACATTTCTCCCGAATGAATCACAAATGCATCTTTTTTATGGTCTTTAAAGATTTCGTAATTAATAATCTCACTGTCGGATAAAAATATTTTTTCAAAATTTTCGGAAGTATATTCTGTAAAATCTCCTGCTCCGATAATTCCGTGAAATCCGGGAATACCGGTTTTTTTATAAACAGCATTTATTAATGCCGTTATATCGCTGTAACCGATTAAGGGTTTCGGATTTTTTTTTATAATATCGTAATTAATTCTGTCAAGTATACGTGTAGTCCCGTAACCACCCCTTACACAGATAATTGCATCAACTTCAGTGTTTTCATACATGGTATGAAGTTCATTAAGTCTGCTTTGATCATTTCCGGCAAGATATCCGTTTTTTTCAAGGACACTGTCAAAATAAACAGATTTTAAACCGAAAGATGCAAGATTTTCTATTGTTTTTTGTAGTTTTTCTTCGGTAATAAAACCGGCAGGTGTTATTAAACCTATCGTATCTCCTTTTTTTAATAATGGATTTGTTTTTAACATATTAAAAATAAATTTTCCGAAATTTAATAAAAGTTTCTTATATAAAAAACAATGCAATTCCGGCAACGGCAATTAAAGCACCGATTACTTCCGAAACATTTACTTTTTCTTGAAAAATAATCATACTTGCCGGGATAAGCAAAATCGGTTGAATTGCCATAATGGTAGAAGCAACGCCGGTATTGGTATATTTTATTGCCAATAAAGAAAATGAAATACCGAGGAATGAACCGAATATTGCACCAAGACTTAATAAACTCATTGTTTTTATATTTCTGACAGGTTTTAGTACTGTTTTCCATTTTTTAGAGAAGGAAATTATGATTCCTAAACCGAATAAACCGGCAATAATCCTGATTTGAGTGGCAGCAAACGGATTATAATCTTTCATTCCTAATTTACTCAAAACTAATCCGAAACCTTGACCGAATGCACCGATAACAGCCATTAAAATTCCGATTAAAGGATATTTGAATTTTCGATTTCCGTTTTTTGTGATATTTCCTGAATTTTTATCTTCCTTTTGTAAAATAACAACTGCTATTCCGAAAAGTGTAACAACCATCCCAATAAACTGATACGGACTTAATGTTTCACCTAAAATCAACCAACCGAAAATTGCTGCAATCGGCGGAGCAAGTGTCATAATCAACATTGAAATTCTGGCTCCCAGCATTACCAATGATTTGAAAAGAAATAAATCACCGATTGCAAAACCGACAATTCCGGAAAGAAGCAACCATAACCAAGAATGTAAATCGGCATCAAGCGGGAGTAAAAATCCTCTGCTGAAAAAAGTAAAAATACTCAGAAAAATAAACCCTAAAAGCAATCGAAGAAAGTTAACGGTTGTCGCACCGTTCTTTTTCCCCAAAAATTCGAAAAGCATAGCACCGAAAACCCATAGTAATGCTGCAAATAATGCATAAAATTCGCCTCTGTGTGCATCAAAAATCATAATTTAATTGCTCTGAATTTAGAACCTGTAAAGATAGATGAAAACATGAATAATAACAAAATACATACATATATTAATGCGTGTATAACTGCCATTCGTTGGGGAATTTATGCAATTCCTGAGAATCCCATAAAAGCAAGGGCAAGTAAGCCGGCTGTAACAAATGCAATAGGGACTCCCTTCATTCCTTTCGGGATATCAGACAAATCAAGTTGTTCTCTCAAACCGGCAAATATAACTAACGCCAGACCAAAACCTATCGCTGAAGCCATCGCAAATAAGGTGCTTTTAATTAAATCGTATCCGTCAGTTTGAACAGCTAAAATTGCTACACCGAGAACCGCACAATTAGTTGTAATAAGCGGTAAAAAAATTCCGAGTGCCTGATATAAAGAAGGACTGACTTTTTTTAATATAATCTCAACAAGTTGAACTAATGCAGCAATTACCAATATAAAAGTGATGGTTTGCATATATTCAATATTGAATGAAATCAATATATATTTTTGAAGAAGATAAGTAACAATGGTTGCGATTGTCATCACAAAAACCACAGCTCCGCCCATTCCCGCAGCAGTTCCTACCTGTTTTGAAACACCGAAAAACGGACATAAACCAAGGAAACGGGATAAAACAACATTATTTACAAAAATTGCCGATATAATAATTAATATGTATTCCATTTGTTAAAATTTAGAAGATAATTTTTTAGTACTATACTTTCTTAGTCAGTTTATTAATCAAAGCTATTAAATAACCCAATACGATAAAAGCACCCGGAGCCAATACAAATACTAAAGCACCGTCACCTTTATATATACTGATATTAAAAATCGAGCCGCTTCCGAGGATTTCTCTTATTGCTCCGAGCATCGTCAAAGCCATTGCAAAACCAAGACCCATTCCTAATCCGTCAAGGATTGAATCAATCACATTATTCTTTGAAGCAAAAGCTTCTGCTCGTCCGAGTATGATGCAGTTAACAACAATCAACGGGATAAAAAGACCCAACACATCATATAAATCAGGGACATATGCTTGCATCAATAATTCTACAATTGTTACAAATGACGCAATTATAACAATGAAAGAAGGAATTCTGACTTTATCGGGAATTTGTCTTTTTACTAAGGAAACAACAATATTAGACATAACAAGAACAAATGTTGTTGCCAATCCCATTCCTAATCCGTTTATGGCAGAAGTTGTTGTACCCAATGTGGGACATAAACCCAGAAGCATAACAAATACTGCATTTTCGGCAAAAAACCCTTTGGTAAATATCTTTAATTTGCTCATTTTTTATAGTTGAAAGTTTATAAAGTTCTTAAAATCAATAGTCTGTAAACATAAATCTTAATCGCTCTTTTTAATTTTTTTAAACGCATTATAGGCACGTTCCGTTGCATCACAAAAAGCTCTTGAACTGATTGTTGCAGCCGTTATTGCATCAACGGTTCCTTGATCTTTGGTAACTTCTACGACAATACCGTCATTATCTTTATCCGGAATATTCGGGACATCCATATTATCAAATTGATTGCTGAATGTTGATTTACTTCTTTGCATTTTATCACCCAAACCCGGAGTTTCATGATGTTCCAAAACGGCAGTCTTATGAATATGTCCGTCAGGATCAAAGCCGATCATTACTGAGATTAAGCCGCTGAAGCCTTTTTTTGAGAAGGTTTTAATAGCATATCCTACGATTTTACCGTCTTTTTCAGCCGGATAACATTCTACGCTGTCACCTCCTTCAACGGGTATTTTAAACATATCTTCAATCGGGTTGTTATCAAAATCGTTGACGACATTTTTAATCGCTTTTTTCTTTTTTTCAAGTTTGGCTTTTGCTATCGGGTCTTTGGTTTTTTGATATACAAAAGCCAATGCTGTAGCAGCAATTGCGGAAACCAGAAATAGCACAATTACCATATTTGCGAATGTAGATTCTCTTTGTTTAGCCATTTTTCTGAATTATAAAAATCGTTTTATTTTTTAATTTTTTCACCGAATCTTTTCGGTTTCATATACATATTAATTAAGGGCACAAACGCATTCATTATCAAAATTGCAAATGAAACACCCTCAGGGAATGCACCCCAAACACGAATAATGATTGTTAACAGACCAATAAAAACACCGTAAAGAATCATGCCTCTTTTACTCATAGGTGAAGTTACATAGTCTGTAGCCATAAAAACTGCTCCAAGCAATAAACCTCCGCTTAACAAGTGAAATAACGGATCAGCAAATTTTTCGGGATTAGCAAACCATAAAATACCGGTAAAAACGGCAACCGTTCCTATAATCGAAACAGGAATATGCCAGCTGATAATTTTTTTCATTAAAAGATATACTAAACCAATCAAAATAGCAACAGCACCGACTTCACCAAGGGAACCGCCGGTATTCCCCAACAACATTTGAACAAAGTCGGGCATTTGACTTGTCAGCTTTGTAACGGCCTCTCCGTTTCTTACACCTTCTGCCAAAACACCGAGAGGAGTTGCTCCGGTAGTAACATCCGTATATCCCAAAAGATGATCGCTTATTGCACTTGGTTTCGGCCAAGAAGTCATTTGAACAGGCCAAGAAATCAGAAGAAATACACGTCCTGCCAATGCCGGATTAAAAAGATTATTTCCCAAACCTCCGAATGAAATTTTAGCTATTCCGATGGCTACAAATGCTCCGATTATTACTAACCAAATCGGAAGATTACTCGGCAAATTAAATGCTAACAACAAACCGGTTAAGGCTGCAGAGCCGTCAGTGATTGTTGAGGGCTTTTTTAAGACAAATTTTGTTAACAAATATTCGAATAATAGGCAAGAAAGTACGGAAGTAATAATCACAATAATTGCTCCCAATCCGAAATACCAAACGGAAACAAATAAAGTCGGTAATAATGCAATTAATACACCGTACATCAATTTTTTCACGGAATTTGTTCCGAGTTGATGCGGTGAAAGTGAAACAATTAATTTAGACATAAGCTGGTTCTGTTAATAATTTAGAATATTTGTTATTTTATTTTTTTATTAAAATTCGAATACCGAGCATTAAACTTTATTTCACACTCCTTGCTCTGCGCATAGCACCTACGGCACTTTTGCCCAATCTGATATAATCCAGTAAAGGTCTGTCTGACGGACATGTATAGCTGCATGAGCCACATTCGATACAATCTAAAACATCTTCTTTTTCGCTTCTTTCAATCAATGCTTTTTCTGCAAGAGTCATCAATAAAAAGGGTTCTAAGCCCATCGGACAAACACCTACACATTTTGCACATCGAATACAGGGTTTTATTTCTCGCCTTTTTGATTCTTCTTTCGGTAATATTAATATTCCTGATGTTCCTTTTGTTACGGTAACTTCAGTTGAATTTAATGCTTTACCCATCATCGGTCCGCCGCTGATTATTTTTCCGGTATCCTCAGGTAAACCGCCGGCTGCTTCAATCAGCATACTAATCGGCGTTCCTGTTCTGACCAATAAATTTTTCGGTTCGGAAACCGATTTTCCCGTAACAGTTACCACACGCTCAAACAACGGTTTATTTTTTTGTACGGCTTCATAAACGGCAAACACCGTTCCGACATTATGCACAACAGCACCAACGGCAATAGGCAAACCACCGGAGGGAACTTCTCTTCCCGTAACCGCTTTAATTAACTGTTTCTCACCACCTTGAGGATACTGAACTTTTAATGCCGTGACGGAAATACCTTCATACTCTTCGGAAAGTTTCTTCATATAAATAATCGCATCCGGTTTATTGTTTTCAATTCCGATAACAGCTTTATTTACTTCTAGAGCTTTCATCAATATTTTGGTACCTACCATTATTTCTTCTCCTTTTTCAAGCATCAAACGATGATCTGCAGTTAAATAGGGTTCACACTCTACACCGTTGATAATTAAGACTTCCGCTTTCATTCCTTTGGGCGGAAGAAGTTTTACATGTGTAGGAAATGTAGCTCCGCCCAAGCCGACTATACCGGCATCTTGTATTTTTTTCAGAATCTCATTCTTATCAAAGCTAAAATCTTTTATTAAACCGGTATCTCTGTTAATATTTTCATCCCATTCATCTTCTTCAACATTTATTACAACTGCTGACTTTTTATAACCGCTTGCATCTGCAATATTATCGATTTTAAAAACGGTTCCCGAAACAGAAGAATGAATATTTGCAGAAACAAAACCGCCGCTTTCGGCAATTACTTGACCAACTTTTACCTTATCTTTTTTATTGACGATAATTTTTGCCGGTGCACCTATATGTTGTGCAATCGGTATTGTAACTTGTTTGGGTAAAGATAAAATTTCAATTTTTTTATCCGGAGTAAGTTTATTTTCCGGCGGATGTACACCGCCTTTCGGGAATGTTTTTAACATTTTATTATGCGTTAATTTCTGTTATCTTAAATTATTTTATCTTCTTTATTTTCAGTATTTTCTTTTACTGCTTTAAGCAAATCAATTTCTTTAGTTTCTGTTTCTTCTTTTTCGGAAGATTTAATTTTTCTTGCCGGAAGATTAACCTCCCAAATGGCATCCGTAGGACAGACACTTACACATTTTCTGCAAAGCACACATTTTACGGGATCGATATATGCTAAAAAATTTTCAATAGTAATGGCATCATATTTACATTCTTTAAAACACAAACCGCAACCGATACAAGCAACTGAACATGCTTTTTTTGCAGGTCCGCCTTTATCTTGGCTTATACATGAAACAAATATTCGACGACTTTTTTTGCCGACCGGTCTTAATTCTATAATATCTTTCGGACACGCTTCGACACAAGCACCGCAAGCTGTACATTTATCTTCTAAAACAACGGGAAGATTTGTTTCCGGATCCATGTACATTGCATCAAAATTACATGCATCAACACATTCACCCAGTCCGATACAACCGTATTGACATGCCGTATCTCCTGAATATAAATTTGAAACAATAGTACAATTTGCAGCACCGTCATATTCAGTTGTTTTAGTTCTGAATTTCGGCGCTCCGTTACATCTTATTACAGCAACTTGTTTATCTTTTTTTTCAACTTCTCTGCCGAGAACTTTTGCAACCGATGCCATGGTTTCATTTCCGCCGACAGGACAAAACAAATTATCTAATTCATCAGCTTTCACACAAGCTTCCGCAAAATTACGACACCCGGGAAAACCGCATCCTCCGCAATTTGCTGCAGGCAATTCACTTTCAACTTCATCGATACGAGGATCTTCAAAAACTTTAAATTTTTGTGATGCCCAATATAAAATAACGGCAGATAATAAACCTACTGCACTGACTGTAATGATAGTTGCTGTTACTACTTCATTCATATTTAAGTTTTTAATTTCAAATAGTAACTCCTGAAAAATCAGGTTCTATATTTGATTTTTTTATAGAAAATGAGAATGTTTTTTGGATTTTATCTTTTTTTAAATATAAAATTAAATAATACGGAAAAAGTGCTCCTAATGCCGTTAATCCTGAGATTCCTTCATTTTTTGTCAAAAACATTGTTATAGTAAGAATGCTAAAAACAATTACGAACGGCAATAAGTACCCTAAAAAAAGAGCACGGTATCCTAAAGTTTGTTTAAAATAGACATCAATTGATTCACCAACCCGATATATTTCCGGGTTTAGGATTGTAACATCAATTATTTTCTCTTCAACATCCGATACCGAACAACTTGTATTTAATTGGCATGAAAGACATGCAGATTTTGCAATTATGCTGATTTTAAGGTTATTCCCTGCAATTTTTTTAATCACACCGCGATGTTCTATTTGTTTAACCTTTTCCATTATAATTTTAAAAAAGCAAATTTATAAAAAGCTAGGAAATTCAAACATGACAAATACACATATTTCATAATTTAGAAAGGTTATAAATTATAAGATAAAATCCTCTTATTATCTTTCAATAAAACTCGTAACGGAAAGTTCTTTGTTAATATCTTTCTGTATAACAGAATCTTGCGGAAGAAATGCACTGATTATTACAAATAATGCAAAAAGAACAATTAACACACCTGTTATTCTGTTTATCCATAAGAGATTACGAAGTCGAATACGCTTTTTAAATATAGTTACCACACCTATTAAACTCAACCACCATATAAGAGAACCGCTGAAAACCGCTATAATCATTATAAAAATGTGAAAATTACTGACTGACTTGTCAATCATATTAAATGCTGCAAAAAAAGCACCAAATGCAAGAATTGTTATCGGATTAGAAACCGTGATAAAAAAACTTGTAATATAATCTTTATAATAATTATTTCCTTTTACTCTTAATTTCCTGATTTGTTTTGCAGGATTTGAAATTGAAATTCTGATACCGACAAGAATTAAAAATGCACCGCCTATGATTCGAATATAAGTTTGATATTCAATCAAAAAATCGGATATAAAAGTAATACTGAAACCGGCAATAACGGCATAAATAATATCTGCTGAAGCTGCTCCGACACCCGAGGCAAAACCTGATTTAAATCCTTTATTTAATGTACGCTGAATACAAAGTACACCGATGGGACCCAAAGGTGCAGAAACGGAAATTCCGATTAATATGCCTTTTATGATAAATAATAAATCCAAATATTCAAATTAAAATAGTATGCAAATGAACCAAAAAAAACTGAGGATTAAAAATTAAATCTTTCAAGAATCGTATCATCTTCAAGTTCTTTGGATAATGCTTTCAAGGTATTTAGAGGAACATCAAAAATATCCAGAATCATCAAACCGTCCACGCAATTATTAAATTTAGGATCAACATTAAAGCCGAGAAGTTTGGCATTTAACTGTATGTATTTTTTAAATAAAACAGGTGTATTATAATCAGGTTCAATATCTTGTATAAATTTATCCAACTTCTTTACATCTTGTTTTGTGTTTTGAATAAAAACGTCATTATCAAAATTAGGGTTTTGCTTAATCTTAAAACGTTTTCGAGGTTGAATATATTTAGATAATTCGTGATTGAAAAAATTTTCTTTAAAGAAATCGATGATTAAACTTTGAGAAAATTTTGAGAAATCATTACTGATACTTGCCGGACCAATAAGATAACGATATTCAGTATTTTTTAATAAAAAGTATAAAATACCTTTCCACAATAAAAAAAGAGAGAAGGGCTTTCTTTGATATTCTTTAATAATAAAAGAACGTCCTAACTCCAAAGATTCTTCCAAAACGGGATAAAATCCTGCTTTTAAATTAAATAGTGTATTGATGTAAAATCCGTTAACACCATATTTCTCCATTATCTCATTACCTTTTCCTACACGATATGCACCGGCAATTTTTTTATTCTCATTATCCCAAATAATTAATTGATAAAAGTATAAATCAAATTCATCAATATCAAGGCTCCGATTTGTTCCTTCACCAACTTCTCTGAAAGTAATTTCTCTTAAACGTCCTATTTCATTCAAGATATTCGGTATTTCTACGGAAGGACCGCAAACAACGCTGTATTCATTACTGTCAAAAAGATGATGATTTTCTTTTAGTAAATTTATTTCCGATTGAATTTTTTCTAAGGGTATAGGATCAATAATTTTTTCAACTTTTTTTGCCTTCGGAATAAATTTCGGACGAATAAATTTTTTAACTTCAAAAGGTGTTCCTAAAGCGTATGTTTTGGCTCTTAAAAATCGTGATAACCGTTCAATATCATGAAATTCATTTAATTCTTTAACACTTATTGGTTTATTAATCCGAATTTTTATGGTCTTTTTCTTCTTATTAAAAAATTCTTTTGATAATCGAGCTGTTTGTAATGCAGGATAAACATTACCGAGCAAATGAAAAATCCAACTGTTGTTTCCTTGAAAATATATCGGAACTACCGGAACTTGAGCAAGTTTAATTAGTTTAATTAAAGAATTTTGCCATTTTCGATCGCTGATATTATTCAAAGAATGTACTTTTGAGATTTCTGCAGCAGGAAAAATTCCTAAAGCATTTCCCTCTTGAACATGTTGTAAAGTTCTTTTTAATGTCGTAAAACTGAATTTGTTAGGTTTTGTTTCGTCATTTTCTGTTAAAGGAATTGAAAAATCATTTAATGGTTCAATGGTATGAAGAAGAAAATTTGCCAGCAATTTAAAATCAGGTCGTTTATCAGATAAAATTTTTAATAACAATAAACCGTCAATTCCGCCGAAAGGTTGATTAGAAACAGTAATAAATGCTCCGTTTTCAGGAATTCTTTTCAAATCCGTTTCATCAACTTCAAATTGAATACCGAGAGAATCAATCACTGAATCAATAAATTTCGGACCGTTTTTATCAAAATTTTCCGAATATAATTTATTGATTTTATTAAATCTTTTTAATTGCAAGATAAATTTTGCAATGATATCATTATTAAATTTTTTCTCAAACCTTGGATTAATAAAATCTTTACCTCTGATTCTTTCCATTTAAACAAAACATTAAAATTAATTTTACAAATATAGAAAAATACTTTAACTTTATCCTCAATATTTTTTCGGATGAAAAAGCTCATTAATTTCATATTTCTTATTATTACACCTGTTTTTTTATTTTCACAAACAGGAACGCCTTTTATTAAAAATTTCTCTCCCGAAGAGTATCTGGCTGAAGGCCAAACATGGGCTGCCGTACAAGATGATAACGGTATGATGTATTTCGGCAGCAATTCCGGAATTTTAATATACGACGGACACAATTGGGAAACGATTAAACTTCCGAATAATTCTCCGGTAAGATCTTTATGTAAAAATGCTGATGGGATTATATTTGTAGGTGCTGTCGGCGAATTCGGATATCTTTCTCAAAATAAAAATGAAGGGCTTAAATATATTTCTCTTTCCGAAAAAACGGATAGTTCTATACGTTCTTTTTCGGATGTTTGGACAATGAAAGCTGCCGGTAATACTGTTTGGTTTGCAACAAATGAATTTTTATTCAGATACAACGCGAATAAAAAACCTGCCGTAATAATCGTGAATAAAAAACAACCTCCTTTTTTATTATACAAAGCCGGGGAAAATGTTTTCGTTTCAATCAGAGAAAAAGGGACATATGAAATTGTGAATGACAGCCTTATTCCTTTAAAAAGAATGGAAAACAGGCATCCTTGGTTTATGATTCCTTATATTAACGACCGTTTGATTATTGGAGACCTTGACGGTTTATCAATTTATAATCCCAACGAAACCGATTCCGGCAAAACCGTTTCATCCGACATTTATTTTGATAAGGAAAGTATTGAAAAGACAAATGAGTTTTTAAATAAAAACCAACTTTATACCGGTGCTGTTGAAATTGGGAACGAGAAATATGCTGTCGGGACTCTTCGTAACGGTATCGTAATTATTGATCAAAGCGGAGAAATAATAAATATTATTAATGAAGAAAAAGGTCTGCAGAGCAATACAATACATTATTTGTATAAAGATATGCAAAATGAATTGTGGGCATGTACGGCATACGGGATTTCAAAAATTGATATTAATACTCCCTATGAACTTTTCAGTAAAACCCAAGGCATAAAGGGTAGTATTTATGATGTATTCAGATTTCATAATCATTTTTATGTTACATCAAATTTGGGTTTATTCTACTACACAAAAACAGGTTTTAAAGGTGTGGAAAATCTCAGCGGCAAAAATGCATTACAAATTCTTTCACCGTTTACCTATAATACTGAAAAAGATTCAATTTTATTTGTAAATACAATATACGGGATGTATCGAATTGATAATAATCATCCGATAAAAATTAACAGCATTACTTATAATTCAATTATTCAATCCGATGTTATAAAAAACACGGTTTATTTAACCGTAAATTATGAATTGTTCAGAATGACTTTTCAAAATAACACATTCTCTTCACAGGAAAAGATTGAAAAATTTGATGACTTAGTATATTTAGGATGTGAACTTGATAAAAATAATTTGTTTTTAATTCTAAACGAGAAAGCTGTTTTATATAATTTAAAAACACATGTTTCTTCAGATATTAAAATTGATGCAAAAATAAATGATATTGATAAAGTTGACGGAAAAATCATTGCTTATACCGATAAAGGTCTTTTTATATACAATCACGATAAAACACAATTTATTAAAGATAAATTATATACAGCAGAATTGAAAAAAAATACAGAAATTTTGCAATTCGAGAAATCTTCTGAAAATAATTTTTGGCTTTTAGCCAAAAAAACCGAAAACAATAATCCCTTTGTTGCGAAAATTTATAAAAGAAACGGAACTTTTCATATCCGAAAAAAACCTTATAAAAGATTTTCAGGTATCAACGCCGTTTATCAAGACGGAGACAGTCTTTTATGGGCAATAAACAGTAAAACACTGTACAAATACACCATTCGGAACAATAAGAATTTTAAGAATAAAGCAAGTTGCTTGTTGAGAAAAATAAGTTTAGTAAATGATTCCGTCATCTTTTCCGGTGTCATTTCTTCCGGTAAATCAGCTGATGAAACATCTCAAAATGTAAAAATTGATTATATTAATAATGACATCTCTTTTAAATTCTCCTTAACTTCATACGAAGGCAATAAAAACGAATACAGTTATAAACTTGAAACAAACAATAAAAAATCGTGGTCAATTTGGACTGAAAGCAATTTTAAAGAATATACAAATTTACATGAAGGAAAATATATTTTTTCTGTTAAAGGGCGTGATGTATACGGTACTGAAAGTGAACCCGTAAAATACACTTTCGAAATCCTTCCGCCTTGGTACAGAACATGGTATTTATACCTCACGTATGTGATTCTCTTAATTTTTCTTATTTGGGGATTTGTAAAATTAAATGCCAAACGTTTAGAACAAGATAATATCCGACTGGACAATATTGTGAAAGAACGAACGGCAGAAATTTCAACACAAAAAGAAGAAATCCAAACACAGGCAGATTATTTGGAAGATGTTAATAATGAGCTCAATCAAAAAAATGAAGAAATAAGTACGATTGCCGAAAACTTAAAAGAAGCCAATTTTAAAATAAATATAAAAAATAAATACATCATCGACAGCATTAATTATGCACAAAAAATTCAAAAAGCGGCATTACCTTCTGATACTGAAATATCAAAATTAATCTCAGATTTTTTTATTATTTACAAACCGAA
>JAOZQB010000014.1:22210-24913 GCA_029932445.1 Bacteroidales bacterium
AGCGGAGATTTTTATTTTGTTAAAAAAAGAGGGAATTATTTAATACTTGCAGTTGCGGATTGTACCGGACACGGAGTTCCGGGCGGATTTTTAGCTATGATGAGTATGGCCGTATTAAGCGATGTTATTCAAGATCCGGAAATTACAAATCCGGCTTCTGCTCTGGAAAAAATGAGAACTGTTATTAAACAAGCATTGCATCAAAACACATATTTAGAAAGTCAAAATGAAGGTATTGAAATTGCTTTATGTGCAATAAATATAAAAGATTTATCTTTAGATTATGCGGGAGCAAATCATCCGCTTTTTATTACAAGACAAAAAGGGGAAGAACCGGAAATTATTGAAATAGATGCAGATCCGCAACCTGTAGGCATTCATTATAAAGAAAAACCCTTTGAATTAAAACAATTTCAACTTCAAGAAAACGATATGATTTATATGTTTTCCGACGGTTATTTTGACCAATTCGGCGGTCCGAATAAGAAAAAATTCCTGCTTAATAACTTAAAAAAAATATTAAAAGAAGTTTCAAGTGAATCAATAAAAATTCAGAAACGAAAAATCCTTAATGCATTTAACTCTTGGAAAGGAAGCAATAAACAAGTTGATGATGTTTTACTTTTCGGAATAAGAGTTAAGAACTTTTGATTATTCGGAATAAAACAACAACATATCTAAAACCGTTTTGTAACAAACCGGACAAAATTTATCTGTTGCATTTGAACGCATTTTACAATCATACATTGGTCTGTATATTCCTTTTTTTACATATCCGGCACCTTCAAAAGCTCCTATTTTTTTAAAATATTTTGTGCTGTCGGGTGTAGGAACAGGTGTATCTTTATCAACTAAATTTTTCCATTTAGAATCAAAATCAACCAAATTGGTAATATTCACTTGCCACGGTTCAACACTCATATCATACAATTCATCGGCATTATCGTAACCGTATTGATATTCATCGGCAAGAGCCGCAAAAGCATGACCGAATTCATGAGTAAAAACTCTGCCTGAATATTCATTATCAGCAGAACATAAATTATAATAATTATAAATTCCGCCGCCGCCGTATTTTTCTGTATTCACTAAGATGTAGATTTGGTCGTAAGGCACGTAAGCTGCTAAATTTCTGACAGTTTCAATATCTTGAGTGGTTAAATAACGCTCGTATCCGAAAGTATTAAAATGTGTATTTAAAACAGTATTTTCCCATATATCAATCGTTGGTTTATCCGTTCCTGATTCTTCGGAAAAAGCATCAACAGCCCAAAAATTTACATTATTTTTATAGGTTTTAAACGGCTCAACATTAAAAAAATAGCCCATAAACCGTTTACAATCTTCATGAAATTTTTTTAATTCATCTTTTGTGTAACCGTCGGGAAGTATCACAATATCAAGCTTTTGATGATGGTCTCCGGAATATTGCAACTTTTGTGTTCGGTATTTCTCCTGTTTATCTTTAATAATTGAAAGCGATTTCGGATTAACGACAGTTTCAAATAAGGTATTGAAAACATTTTGTTTATTACGCATTTCAATTCTTATCAAAATTCGATGTTTCGGGAAAGGAACTACAACAGATTCGTAAAAACTTCTGCTTGTATGTTTTGCTTCATCGGTATCAATCCATTCAACATACAAAGTTGAATAGCCCCTTGAATAAAGCAATTTTTCACCGGCTGAATCCAATACCGAAACTCTGAAATCCCCGAAATTAAATTTATCGATAAGATTCTTTTTTGAACCGCCCCAAAAAGGTTCTTGTTTCAATTTATTAAAATAAGCTTTTGTCTCTTTTGAATTTCCGCCGATTGTATAATCAAATCGCAAGGATTTATCCTGAAAATAATCGTTAAAATTTACTTGTGCCGAAAGGCTTAAACCTAAAAAAATCGGAATAATAATAAGAAACTTTTTCATTTATATATATTTTAAATTATTTAACAATGAGCCGAATAGTGTTCCGGATTTACTAATTCACGATATTTACCGACGACATTTTTAAAATCTTCCCAAACAGGGCGTTTTAAATTTTGATTTCGTAATAATGCAGAAGGATGATAGGTCGGCATGACCAATCTGCCTTTCCAATCTGTCCATTGTCCTCTTATTTTTGTTATTTTGGCGTTCGGATTTATCAAGGTTTTTAATGCCGTTGCACCTAAAAGTATAATAATTTTCGGGTTAATTATCTCTATTTGATTATACAAATACGGAAGACAAGCTTGTTTTTCGCTGTCATTCGGTTCTCGATTATTCGGCGGTCGACATTTTACAATATTGCTGATGAAAACATGTTCATCTCTGTTGAAACCGCTTGCATCCAATATCTTATCCAAAAGCTTGCCCGATTTTCCCTGAAAAACAATACCGCTTTTATCCTCATAAAATCCGGGCGCTTCCGCTATCAACATTATCTCGGCATCGGGATTGCCGTTTCCGAACACGGCATTATTCCTCGTTTTATGTAAGGGACATCCGGTACAGGATAATACTTTTTGTTTTAATTCTTCAAGATTATTCATAAAAGCCGAGTTTAGTTCATAGCTTAAAACACTATTCGTTTCATTTAAACTTATAAAGTTATGAAAAATCTGTCAATTCACTAAATTTTATCGGAATTAATGTTTCAAAAGGGTCTCCTGAATGTTCTTGTTTTTATAGTTTACTCGTTAACTAAGAAGAATGTTTTTAACG
>JAOZQB010000140.1 GCA_029932445.1 Bacteroidales bacterium
AGAATTGAAAAAACTTTAGTTCTCAAGATTTAATTTCTTATCAACCTGATATTTATTTCTGTCTTTTGAAGATCTGGAGACCAAATCGGCCAATAAACCTGTTAAGAATAATTGTGCTCCGAAAATAATGGCTAAAAGTCCTAAGAAAAACAAAGGTCTTTCAGTCATTGCATATTGAGCCCAAAACAGTTTTGCAATTGATAAATAAATTAAAATTAAAAACCCGATAAAAAAACTGAAAGAACCGATAGTTCCGAAAAAGTGCATGGGTCGTTTTGCAAAACGCGTTATAAAAGTTATTGAAAGCAAATCCAAAAAACCGTTAATAAAACGTTCCATACCGAATTTTGATTTTCCGTATTTCCTTTCCTGATGTTTTACAACTTTTTCGGTAATTTTTGTAAAACCTGCTTGTTTCACTAATATAGGAATATAACGATGCATTTCACCGTAAACTTCGATGCTTTTAACTACATTGTTTTTGTATGCTTTCAATCCGCAATTAAAATCATGCAATTTTAGTCCGCTGACTTTTCGTGC
This sequence comes from Bacteroidales bacterium, assembly GCA_029932445.1. Classification (GTDB taxonomy): domain Bacteria; phylum Bacteroidota; class Bacteroidia; order Bacteroidales; family JAADGE01; genus JAADGE01. Next base: position 541 of record JAOZQB010000140.1, read on the forward strand.
CGTAAAATTAAAAAATTTACTCGGTAAGTTTTTACTTAAAAAAGGATCGTAACGTTTCTTTTTCCATCCGGAAACCAAATCATTATTTTCCTTCATTATCATATGATACAATTCCGGAATTTCTTCGGGATTATCTTGTAAATCAGCATCCATCGTAATTATTACATCCCCTTTTGCTGCGGCAAAACCCTCAAAAATTGCTGCTGATTTTCCGTAATTTTTTACAAATTTTATTCCTTTAACCTGTTCATCATTCTCGGATAATTTCTCAATAATTTCCCACGAACGGTCCTTGCTTCCGTCATCTATCATTATTATTTCATATGACAGTTTATTCGTTTTACAAACGTTTACAATCCATTCATACAATTCAGGTAAAGATTCTTCTTCATTCAACAATGAAATAACTATTGATAAATCCATTTTTCAGTAATTAAATATTCATCAAAAATAAATATTAGTTCCGCTTTATGAAAAAAAACTGTTAAAAACATGTTTTTTTTAATTTTTTATCAATCAGGGTATAGAATTTGATTATACATATTAAACACCTAAATTATCTTATATGTCTCAACACATAAAAGTTATTGACAGAAACAGAATTCTCGGCGGATATTCCTTATCCGTCAGAGATAATTGGGTGTATAAAATAAAAAAAGTTCATCTTTCAGAATCCGAAAAAGATAAATACTTGGAAGATTTCGGTGAGCAAATAATCACCTTCGATGAGTTTTTCAAATGGTATAAAAAATTAAAAGAAACTCCTAAAGAACCGGTTTCTTCAGAAAAAAATATCACTAATTAAAATATCTTTCTCTTTTTTAATATCTTTTCAATAAAATGCTTCATAAATCGTTGTTTTTTATAAAAAAATTTAAATCTTTGCTTTTTTATAATTTGAAATTATCAAATGAATTATACAACCTCAAAACGGATTAAACGGATTTCTGTTTCTCAAACTCTTGAGATGTCTAATCGTAGCAGAGAATTAAGAGAAAAGGGCATTGACATTATTGATATGAGCGTAGGACAACCTGACTTTCCGACTCCTCCGCATATTAAACAAGCTGCCAAAGATGCCATAGATAATAACTTTACATTTTATACACCGGTTCCCGGTTATTCGGATTTAAGACAAGCGATTGTTGAAAAATTTAAAGAAGAGAACAATTTAGACTATAATAAAAATCAAATTGTAGTAACTAACGGAGCAAAACAAGCTTTGGCCAATACTATTTTAACTCTGATAAACAAAGGAGATGAAATTTTAGTTCCTACACCTTATTGGGTCAGTTATGCCGAATTAGTTAATTTGGCTGAAGGAAAGAAAAAATTTATTAAAACAAGCATTGATAATAATTTCAAAGTTACCGCTCAAGAAATTGAAGACGCTATTACTCCGAGAACACGTATTTTATTATACAGTTCACCGTCAAATCCGGCCGGAAGTGTCTATTCAAAAGAAGAACTGAAAGCCATAGCAGAAGTAATTGAGAAACATGAAAATGTCTATGTAATTTCAGACGAAATATACGAACATATTAATTTTATCGGTAAACACGAAAGCATTGCACAATTTGAAGCCATTAAAGACAGAGTCATCGTAATTAACGGAATGTCAAAAGGATACGCCATGACCGGTTGGCGATTGGGTTATATGGCAGCTCCGAAATGGTTAGCAGATTCATGCATTAAATTACAAGGGCAATATACATCGGGGGCAAGTTCTATTTCACAAAAAGCTGCAATTGCCGCACTTCAGGGAGACAACCTATATACAATGGGGATGAATCAAGCATTTAAAGAACGCAGAAATTTAATTGTAAGTTTAATGAACGAAATACCCGGATTTAAAACGTATATTCCTGAAGGTGCATTTTACATATTCCCGGATGTAAAAAGTTATTTCGGAAAAATTCATAATTATATCAATATTAAAAATGCATCTGATTTAAGTATGTTTTTATTAAATGAAGCCCATGTTGCTACTGTTCCGGGATCTGCTTTCGGTGATGATAATTGTATTCGTTTTTCTTTTGCATTAGGAAAAAACAAAATAGAAGCGGCTATGGAAAGAATTAAAACAACTTTAAAAACGTTAACTCAAGATAATATTTAAGAAATGTTTAAATTCAAATACCGATTTAGTCTTCTTTTTATATTATTCATCCTATTCTCTTGCAAAAATGATTTGGAAGAAATAAAAGCTCTGACAAATCAAAAAGAATTACCTGATGTTACGGTTGAGAATTTAAGATCTCAATACAGTATTAACGGACATACTCAAATTGTTCTTTCTACACCGCTGGCATACCGTTATACGAATCCTAAAAAAGAATATTCTGTTTTTCCTAAAGGAATTACATTAACTTTTTATGATAAACATATGAATATTCATTCAAGTTTAAGAGCAGATTACGGTATTTATTATGAAAAAAAGAATTTTGCCAAAGCCAAGGGAAATGTAATATTAACAAATGTAAAAGGCAGCATATTAAAAACGGAAGAATTATTTTTAAATGAAAAAACTGAAAAAATTTATTCGGTAAAACCCGTAAATATTGTTGATAAAAGCGGATTTGAGATTACAGGAGAAGGTGGTTTTGAATCCAATTTAGACTTTACTGTTTACCGTTTTACGAATGTTACCGGAAAAATAATAAAAGATGATGATGAAGGGTTTATAAACAATGATAATAAACAAAAAGATAATCCGAATAAGTCAAAAAATAAAAAAGATGTCCGTCTTAAATAATTAAATTTTCAAGAAATAATCTTCTATGATTAAAACCAATAATATCAGTAAATCTTTTGATAATCTCAATGTCCTGAAAGAAATCGAATTGAATATTAAGAAAGGAGAAATTGTTTCTGTTACCGGTCCCAGCGGAGCCGGCAAAACAACTCTTTTACAAATTATAGGAACGCTTTTAGATGCTGATAAAGGAACTATTTTAATTGAAGATACGGATATCACAAATTTAAATCAAAAAAAATTAGCAAAATTCAGAAATGAACACATTGGTTTTGTTTTTCAATTTCATCATTTGTTACCCGAATTTACTGCAATAGAGAATATTTGTATGCCGGCATTTATCAAAGGAACAGATAAAAAAACAGCCGTAACAAAAGCAAACGAATTATTAAAATTCTTAAATTTATCGGATCGTGCCGAACATAAACCTAATGAAATGTCAGGCGGTGAACAACAACGAGTTGCCGTAGCAAGAGCATTAATAAATAATCCTTCGGTAATTTTAGCTGACGAACCTTCCGGAAATCTCGACACTGAAAATAAGAAAGCACTGCACCAATTATTTTTTTCTTTAAGAGATGAATTTGAACAAACATTTGTTATTGTAACACATAACAATGAACTGGCTCACATGTCCGATCGAATTATTAAATTGAAAGACGGGAAAATTATTAACGGAAAACAAACCTGGTCAGCTGATAATTAAATTAAGCAACTTTCAGTTTTTTAATATCTGTTTTTTCAAGTTTACTTTTTGCGTATTTTAAGTCAACCGAAAATTTCTTTACACGTTTTGAAGGAAGTTCAAACATGGCATCAGTCATAATCACTTCACATATAGAACGCAAGCCTCTGGCACCGATTTTATATTCAATTGCCTTATCTACAATGTATTCAAATACATTTTCATTAATATGTAATTCAATACCGTCAATTTGAAACAATTTGATGTATTGCTTGATAATAGAATTTTTAGGTTCCGTCAAAATAGCTCTTAATGCATTTTTGTCAAGCGGATTAAGATGTGTAAGAACAGGCATCCTTCCGATTATTTCGGGAATTAAACCAAATGATTTTAAATCTTGAGGAGCAACATATTGCAAAAAGTTTTCTTTATCAATTTTATTCTTTTCTGATTTATCAAAACCGACAACTTGCGTATTTAATCGTCGGGCAATTTTCTTTTCAATACCGTCAAATGCACCACCGGCAATAAACAAAATATTTTTCGTATTGACAGGCGTTAAATTTTGTTCGGGATGTTTTCTTCCGCCCTTCGGAGGCACATTTACAATTGCGCCCTCCAATAATTTCAACAAACCTTGTTGAACACCTTCTCCTGAAACGTCTCTTGTAATAGAAGGGTTATCACCTTTCCGTGCAATTTTATCAATTTCATCAATAAATACAATACCTTGTTCTGCTTTTTCAACATCATAATCTGCAGCCTGCAAAAGACGAGTTAATAAACTTTCAATATCTTCACCTACATAACCGGCTTCTGTTAAGACGGTTGCATCAACAATCGTAAACGGAACATGCAGCATTTTAGCAATGGTTTTTGCAAGAAGCGTTTTTCCTGTTCCGGTTTCTCCGACCATGACAATATTTGATTTATCAATTTCAATATCATCATCATCTTGAACATCTTGAACGGATAATCTTTTATAATGATTATAAACGGCAACGGACAATACTTTTTTTGCCTGTTCCTGACCAATAACGTATTTATCAAGGAATTCTTTAATTTCAACAGGTTTTTTTAATTTAACATTATTGATATCAAATTTACTTTTTTCTTTTTTAGTCAATTCTTCTTCCGCAATAATTTCATATGCTCTTGCAGAACATTCATCACAAATGAAACCCTCAATTCCGGAAATCAATAAATTTACTTCGGATCTTTTACGACCGCAAAAAGAACATTTGTCCATTTAATCAAATACTAATTTAAATTAATTTATTTTTCATTAACAAGTACACGGTCAATCATACCGTATTCTTTAGCTTCTTCAGATTTCATCCAATAATCTCTGTCAGAATCTTTTTCAATTTTCTTCAAGGTTTTTCCGGTATGATTTGCTAAAATTTGATACAATTCATTTTTTAGTTTTTTAATTTCATTAAAGGTTATTTCAATATCCGAAACTTGCCCTTGAGCCCCGCCCATCGGCTGATGAATCATAATTCTGGAGTGTTTTAAGGATGCACGTTTATTTTTTGTTCCTGCTGCCAATAATACAGCAGCCATTGATGCGGCAATTCCCGTACAAGTTGTTGCAACATCCGGAGAAATATATTGTATTGTATCATAAATACCTAAGCCGGCATAGACTCCGCCACCGGGTGAATTTATATATATCTGCACATCTTTTGAAGGATCACTTGATTCCAAAAATAATAATTGTGCTTGAATAATATTTGCAACATAATCATCAATCGGTAAACCTAAAAAAATAATTCTGTCCATCATTAATCGTGAAAAAACATCCATTTGAGCAACATTCAACTGACGTTCTTCTATAATGGTAGGAGAAATATAACTGTTTTGAATTGCTTGATAATATTTATGCAAATTTAAACTGCTGATACCTTTATGCTTTGTTGCATATTTATTGAACTCATTAATATTCATATTTGAGAATTTTAGTTTATTCGTATAACTTTTTAAAATTATCCAAAGTTATTTCTTTTTCTTGTATTTTGACTTTTTCTTTTACGGATTTTATAACTTTATTTTCAATTACTTTCTCTGCAAATTTATTTCTGTCTCTTTCGTTTTCAAGATTTTTATCAATAAAACTTTGCATATGCTCATCACTTATTGAACCCAACGGCAAACCGTATTGCATAAATTGGGCTTCGGTAAATCGTTTCGATTCTTCTCGAAGTTCTTCTTCACTGACTTTAAATTCTTCGGTTTTTCCAATTTTATCTTTTATTAATTGCCATTGCGTATCTTTACTGAAAATCGGATATTCTTTTTCTAAAATTTCTTCAGTAATTTTACCCTCTTTATCAGTTACTTTAAGCCATTTTTTCAGAAACTCGTCAGGCAATTGAATCGGAAATTTTTCAGATAATACTTCCTTTGCATCAACGGCAAATCTGTATTCCGATTCATCATCATATACCTTTTCAATACTTTCTTTAATTTTTGCTTTGTATTCCTCTTCCGTTTTTACGGTATCTTTACCGTAAACTTTATCAAATAATTCTTGGTTTACTTCTGCGGGAGTATAAGTTGTAATTTCTGTAATTAATAAGCTGAAAAACGGTTCAATTTCATCCGCTTTTGCAGAATCAATTTTTAAAATACCGGCAATTTCAGTATTATTAGGAAAGGCCTTTTTGATATCAAACAACACTAAATCATTTAGTTTTGCACCGATAAATTTCGTTTTTTCTTCCTCATCTTTAATAACATCAACGGCAATCATGGTATCTTCAGAAAAGATTCCGTTTTCAACGGGTTTTCCGTCTTTATCCGTTTGAGTTACATTCCCTTTTAAATAAGAATTCGCTTCAACTTTTTTGGTTTGTTCAGCTTTTGCAAATTGATTTTGATGTCTTTTAATTTCATCATCAATTATTTTTTCATCAATTTTTATTTTATAATAAGGAATTTTAATCTTTTCATCAACAGAAAAATCAATTTCGGGAGCTAAACCGATATCGAATAAAAATTCATGTTCTTTTTCATTAAGAATATCTACCGGTTTTTGTTCGTCGGAAGGTAAAGGTTGACCTAAAATATTTAACTTTTCGTCAATTAAATATTTAGTTAAATTTTCTGAAACCATTTTATCCAACTCTTGCATTACCATTTGGTTTCCGACTAATTTTTTAACCAAACCCATAGGTGCTTTTCCGGGACGAAATCCCTTTATTTGAGCTGTTTTTTGATAAGCTTTAAGTTCTTTTTCCACTGCCGGTGCATAATCTTCAGCCGATATCTTTAAGGATATTTGAGCATTTAATTCGTCTTTGTTTGTTTTTGTTATCTCCATAAAAATTTATTATTAAAATATAAAAAACCGCTTGCATCAACAAGCGGTTTGTGCGGATGAAGGGACTCGAACCCCCACGCCTCGCGGCACAAGATCCTAAGTCTAGCGCGTCTGCCAATTTCGCCACATCCGCTTTTTGTGCGTGCAAAATTAAGTTATTTTTAGTTCTAATAAAAAAATAATTGTATTTTTTTTATTTCTTGAAATCTGACAGAATAATCTGTTATTAAAAGTGATAATATCTGCCGTTTTACACGCAAATATTTGCATTTAAAACACTACATTTGCCGAATTTATAACTTATCCGTAATTTGAACAAAGAAATAAAAATAA
>JAOZQB010000141.1 GCA_029932445.1 Bacteroidales bacterium
TCGGGCAAAGAAAAAATGCACCTTCGGTGAAAAATCACCCAAATTTGGGCATCTTTCAATAACTGCTAAATCATTATCATTTAGTTTGTTACTATTACATTTTTGATTTTTTATGAATAATTCGGGTTAAATATAGTCTTCACCGAATTGCTCTTCAACATCCTTAACAAATTCTCTTATTTTCTTTTCGTTATCTCTTTTGCAGATTAACAATGTATTACCGGACTCAACGATAATATAATTTTGCAGGCCCTCAACCACAAGTATTTTGTTTTCGGGAATATTAATAATTGTGTTTTTTGTATCATAACATACGACTTTATCAGAATTTATAACATTACCGGTTGAAGTTTTAGTATTATTTTCATATAACGAATCCCAAGTTCCGAGATCTGACCAGCCGAAGTCAGCCGGCATAACATATACATTTTCAGCATGTTCCATGATTCCGTTGTCAATTGAAATACTTTCACATTCAGTATAAGCTTCGTTAATGAAAGTATTTTCTTTTTCAGGAGTTGCTAAAACAGAAATATCGGAAAATAAGGCGGAAACAGTCGGTAAATAGTTTTCAAATGCCGAATTAATACTTTTTAATGACCATACAAATATGCCTGAGTTCCATAGAAACTCATCACTCTCAATAAATTTTAGGGCAGTTTCTTTGTCCGGTTTTTCAGTAAAACTTTTTACTTTATTTATGGACTCGAAATTTTTATGTTTTTCGTCACTGATTTGTATATAACCGTAGCCGGTTTCGGGGCGAGAAGGTTTTATTCCTAAAGTAAGTAAACTGTCATTCTTTTCGACAAAATTAAAACTTTGCTTAATGATATCCGTAAAATTGTTTTCATTAAGAATTAGATGATCTGAAGGTGCCGTAACGATTAAGGCATTAGGATTTCGAGATTTTATTTTAAGATTTGAATAGGCAATACACGGAGCTGTATTTCGTTTTAAGGGTTCGGATAATATTTGAGAATGATTTAGTTCAGGCAGTTGTTCCATTGTTAATTCGGTATATATCTCATTGGTTACGACATATATATTTTCAACCGGGCAAATTTTAGTAAACCTGTTGAAAGTTTGCTGTAACAAACTTTTTCCCGTTCCCAGAATATCCAAAAATTGTTTCGGTTTTTTTGTTTTACTGAGGGGCCAAAATCGACTTCCGGTACCGCCGGCCATTATTACACAATAATAATTTTTATTCATCAGAGTTTTTTTGTTTTTTTAAATTTTTAATTTGTTCTTCCAAAGCTTTTATTTTTGCTTCGGCATCGGCTTGTTTAATTTTTTCTTTTTCTATAACGGGAGCAGGAGCATTGTTTACAAAACGCTCGTTTCCGAGTTTTTTCATAACGGAATTTAAAAATCCCTTTGTGTAATTTAATTCTTCCGTTAATTTCTTAATTTCTGCATCTTTATCAATAAGTTCACCGAGCGGAATAAAATATTCCGTTTTTTTAACGATAAATTGAGAAACGTTCTCCGGTTTTTCTTGAACTTTGGTAATTGTTTCAATACCGCTTAATCGACTGATAATACTTTCAAAAGTTTTATTATAACTCTGATTATCATTTTTATAAAACAATTTCAATTTCGTTTTAAACGGAATACTCTTTTCTTTTCGGATATTTCTTATTTGGGTAATGATATCTTTTGTAATCTCAAAATCCGCAATTATTTCGGTATCAAAAGAGCTTGGTTTAGGCATTTCTGTAATCATAATGCTTTTACCGTTTTTTCTGTCTTTAATATGTTGCCAAAGTTCTTCTGTTATGAACGGCATAAAGGGATGTAAAACACGTAAAAGTTCATCAAAAATATGAATTAATTTATTATACGATTTTGAATCAATCGGTTTTTGATAATCAGGTTTAATAATTTCGAGCAACCACGATGAAAATTCATCTTTAAACAGACGATAAACAGTCATCAGAGCTTCCGAAAGCTTAAATGTATCGTATTGCTTATCAAGGTCTTTTATTTGCTCATGAAACTTATTTTTAAACCAATTAAGAGCAAGCTCCGAATGCTCGGGCTGTTCAATCGTTTCGTCAATTTCCCAAGATTTTATCAAACGGTATGAATTCCAAATTTTATTGGAAAAATTTCTGCCTTGTTCCGGCAAACTGTCATTATATAATAAATCACCGCCGGCAGGAGAACAAAGCATCATGCCGAAACGCACGCCGTCGGCACCGTATTTTTCAATAAGTTTAATGGGGTCGGGCGAATTCCCGAGTTGTTTTGACATTTTACGTCTTTTCTCATCGCGTACCATCCCGGTAAAATAAACATCTTTAAACGGTCTTTCATTTCTGAATTCGTAACCGGCAAAAATCATTCGAGCCACCCAAAAGAAAATAATATCGTGTCCGGTTGCCAGAACATTGGTGGGATAATAATAATTTATTTCTTCATTATCAGGATTTCTGATGCCGTCAAAAACCGATATGGGCCAAAGCCATGATGAAAACCATGTATCCAGAACATCCTCGTCTTGTTTTAAATCATTAATAGTCAAATTGCTATTATGTGTTTTTTCTTTGGCAAGTTTAAGTGCATTTTCTATGTTATCGGCAATGACATATTCATTGGTTCCTGCAATATAATAAGCAGGAATTTGATGTCCCCACCAAAGTTGGCGAGAAATATTCCAATCTCTGACATTCTCCAACCAATGATTATAGGTATTTACAAAACGCTTGGGTGAAAATTTGATATTACCGTTATTCACATTTTCAATGGCCGGCTTTACAAGTTCTTCCATTTTTAAAAACCATTGCATTGATAATTTAGGTTCAATGGGGACTTGCGTTCTTTGTGAATATCCGACTCGATTTGTATAATCTTCAATTTTTACGAGATTTCCGGATTTTTCGAGGTCGTCGATGATGGATTTTCTTAATTCGAAACGATCCATGCCTTCATATATCCCGGCTTCTTTACTGATGGTTCCGTCTTCATTGAAAATGTCAATGACTTGCAAATTATGTTTTTGTCCGAGCTTATAATCATTTTCGTCGTGTGCCGGTGTAACTTTTAAAGCTCCTGTTCCGAATTCAATATCAATATAATCATCGAAAATTACAGGAACCTCTCTGTTTACAAGCGGAATTATCACTTTTTTGCCTTTCAGATGTTTGTATCGTTCGTCTTCCGGATGTACACAAACTGCCGTATCGCCTATAATAGTTTCCGGGCGAGTTGTGGCAATGGTAACAAACTCATTACTATCGACAATTTGATATTTTACGTAATAAAGTTTTGATTGTTCGTCTTTATATTCCACTTCTTCATCGGAAACTGCGGTCTTTGCTTTCGGGTCCCAATTGACCATTCGGATACCTCTGTAAATAAGCCCTTTATTATATAAATTGATGAATGTTTTAATGACGCTTTCCGAAAGATCTTTATCCAAAGTAAATTTTGTACGGTCCCAATCGCATGAAGCTCCGATTTTTTTTAATTGTTCGAGTATAATACCGCCGTGTTTTTTAGTCCATTCCCAGGCATGTTTCATAAATTCGTCTCTGCCGATAGCGTTTTTATCTATCCCTTCTTCGGCAAGTTTGTTCACAACTTTTGCTTCCGTAGCGATGGAGGCGTGGTCGGTTCCGGGTACCCAGCAAGCATTTTTGCCCTGCATACGTGCACGTCTTATCAAAATATCCTGAATAGTGTTATTCATAATATGTCCCATGTGCAAAACACCGGTAACGTTTGGCGGCGGAATCACAATCGTAAAAGGTTCGCGCTCATCGGGTATTGATTTAAACAGCTTGTTATCAAGCCAATATTGATACCATTTTTCTTCCGTGGCGGAAGGGTTATATTTTGTTGAGGTTTCGCTCATTGATATGCGTTTTTTGTGTTAAAAAATAATGATGCAAAGATAAAAGAGTTCGGTATAAAAACAAGCGGAAAAAAAGAAATGACTTTCAAACATCCTAAGGATTTTGAAAGGTCTTTGTTTTTAGAAATGATGTAAAAAACTTTTTCGGATGTATTGAAATTATAACTTTAATACCAGCTTATTATTAAAATACCAAAATGTATTTTGGACATTTTCGGGCGGTTGATTATCGTAATCGAAAGCAAAACCGACTTTGTATCCGATGTATTTTGTAATATTAAAGTTTAAACCGGCTTCGCTTGAAATTCTGTAATCCGAAAAATCGGCAAACCGCGGTTGATAGTAAAGAATATGATTAAACGAAACTATATCGTTTATTTTAAAATATAAGTTGGTGTAGGAATCAAGTCTTACAAATTCCGTTTTGCTGAGCAAACTGTCTGATAATTGCTCGTATTCGTACATTGTAAGCGGAGCAAAATAAAAAGAAAAGTTCTTTTTTCGGGCAACAGCAAATCGCGGACCGCCGCCGGAAATAATTCTTTTTTGTAATAATTTTTGCTCGTTGTATTGATATTGTCCGAATGCTTCAAGTGTGATAAAACTGCTGTCTTTTATCGTATAATTATAGCGCAAATGCTGAAAACCGTTATTGATAAACGAACCTTTGTCAATGTTAAGCAGTTTTATATCATTAAGAAATATAAGGGTATGAGCTTTATATGAATATTGAATATCGACAGAATTTTTTAATTCCAGAAATTGTTTTCCGTTATCTTTTATATTAAATTCGAAACCGATGTTTGCTTGAAATCCTTTTGTATTTTTTCGTTTTTTTTCAATATTTACGATTTGTGAGAATATTGTAAGTGAAAGAAATACAAACAGGAAAATTAGAGAGATTTTCTTAATCATTATTAATAGAAATTATTCAACGCTTTCAATAGGATAGTACACTTTGTCGGGGATAACCCACGATTGCGGAAATGTGTTCTCGATTTGTGATTTAAAATACATCGCTTCAGCTTTTGTTCTGAAATCACCGACTCGAACCTTAAAAAAGGGTGAATCATAAACAATATAAGCACCGTTTTTATTTCCGTATCTGATTAAAAATTTTCTCTTTGCATTTTGGGCTGCAGCCATTGCTTTTTGTCCCGAACCGAAATAAATTTGCACCCGCCAACCGTCAAATTTGTTGTTGCTGACTTCAATATGTCTTTTAACAATTTGACGAAGTCGTATGTCTTGCGTAATTTTAACGGTTCCGTTACCCGATTCATGTTCTGCAGAGGTAATTCCCGAATCTTCTAATTTAAAAGTTTCTGTTTGAGAAAAACTTGATACAGAAAATATTAAAAAGAATAATATGTATAGGGATTGCTTCATTTGAAGATTAAAATTAAATGTCAAAAATAACAATTTATTATTAATGTAAAAACGTTCGGATTTTATTTTCAGTATTTAACCCGCATTATTCAAGATAGCCCAAATTTGAGTATGCCTCTATTTTCGGTAATTATTATTGTAACCCTATATGTTTATATGGTTTTTTGGGTTTTAAAAAATAAATCGGTGAATAATGCGGGTTAAAATTTTTTATCTGTATAGTATTTTTCATCTTTGCAATCTCATTTAATAAATTAAAAAAATGGTAAGTTTAGCTGATTTAGGTGAATTCGGATTAATAAAAAGATTAAATAAAGACATAAAGATAAAAAACCCGTCAACGGTAAAAGGAGTAGGAGATGATGCGGCGGTGCTTGAATATAAAGATAAACAAGTTATTGTGACTACAGATATTTTGGTTGAAGGCGTGCATTTTGATTTGTCTTATGTTCCGTTAAAACATCTCGGTTACAAATCGGTTGTTGTAAATTTGTCGGATGTATATGCAATGAATGCCGTTCCGAAACAAATTACTGTAACCATCGCGATTTCTAACAGATTTGCATTAGAAGCCGTTGATGAACTTTATAAAGGAATAAAATTAGCCTGTGAAACATACGGTGTCGATTTAGTCGGCGGAGATACAAGTTCGTCATATACCGGATTGATTATCAGTATTACGGCAATCGGTGAAGGAGAAAAAGATAAAATTGTTTACCGAAGCGGAGCAAAACCGAATGATTTAATTTGTGTGTCAGGCGACTTGGGAAGTGCTTATGCCGGTTTAAAAGTTCTGCAAAGAGAACAGGAAGTTTTTAAAGCAAATCCTGATGTGCAGCCCGAATTAAAAGGGTATGATTATATTTTGGAACGTCAGTTAAAACCTGAAGCAAGAGGCGATATTGTCAGATTATTTGAAGAATTAAAAATTCAACCGACTTCAATGATTGATATTTCCGACGGCTTATCTTCCGAAATTATTCATATCAGTGAAGAATCGAAATGCGGTACAAGAATTTACGATGAAAAAATACCTTTGGCAGATGAAACTCGAAAATTTGCCGAAGAAGCATTGATTGTTCCGACTACTTTTGCCATGAACGGCGGTGAAGATTATGAATTGTTATTTACAATCTCACAAGATGATTTCGAAAAGATTAAAAATAATCCTTTAATTAGTATTATCGGACACATAACCGAGCAATCAAAGGGGAATTTCTTGGTAATGTCTGACGGGAATGAAATTGAATTAAAAGCGCAAGGTTGGAATCATAATAAATGACAACAGATAATTAACAATTGAAAATTTGTACTTGTTGAATATGAGCTATTTTTTAATACTTCGCATTAATTCTGTGGCAAATACGAAATCATTAAGTTCTTTATTATTACTTATCAAAATTTCTTTGTTATTGCCTGTCCACCATTTTTTACCTTTATAGATAAAAGCAATATTATCGCCGATTTCTACAACGGAATTCATATCATGAGTATTAATAACTGTTACGGTATTAAAATCAATCGTAAGTTCTTTAATTAAATTATCAATGACGATTGCGGTCTTCGGGTCAAGCCCGGAATTCGGTTCGTCAAAAAAGAGATATTTCGGATTTAAAACAATGGCACGTGCAATGGCAACACGTTTTTGCATTCCGCCGCTTATTTCGGAAGGGTATAAATCTTCAACCTGATGCAGATTTACACGGTCGAGACAAAATTCAACACGTTCGGTCATTTCTTTTTTGCTCATTGCTGAAAACATTCTTAACGGAAAAATAACATTTTCATATACAGTATAAGAATCAAATAAAGCACCGCCTTGAAAAACCATCCCGATTTCTTTTCGTATTTTTTGTCTTTCTTTATGAGACATAGCCGAATAGACCTCTTTTCCGAAAACAATTTCTCCTTTGTCAATTTCATGAATACCGGCAACAGATTTCAATAAAACGGTTTTTCCGGAACCGCTTTGTCCGATAATTAAATTGGTTTTACCTCTTTCAAAAGTTAAAGAAATATCGGTTAATATTTGTTCTTCTCCGAAAGATTTTGATATGTTTTTAACTTCAATCAAGATAATAAAATTTGAGTTATTACAACATTGAAAAATAATATCAAAATACTGGAATAAACAACCGCTTTGGTACTTGCTTTTCCGACTTCTAAAGCGCCGCCTCTTATAAAATATGCCTGATAAGCAGGAATCGTTGCTATAATAAATGCAAAGATGATGACTTTTATTAAAGAATATGTAATGTAAAAAGGGATGAAATAATAATGTAAACCGTAAACAAAAT
>JAOZQB010000142.1:0-1341 GCA_029932445.1 Bacteroidales bacterium
CGACGCCTTGATTCAGGCAAAGAAAAAACGTATGAATAATTCGGGTTAATAAGATATCTGTATTTTTATCGTTTTATAATTTATGAAGAAAACAATTTTTTTAATTTTTAGTGTCTTAATTAGTTTATTCTCATTTTCACAATCCTATTTTACAGCAGGCGGTGCCAGATTGGGAACCGATTGGGGTTTAACTTTCCAACAACGTTTATTAAAGCATACAACAGCTGAAGGAATTTTTCAATCAAGTTTAGTTCGTGAAGAACTGATGATAACAGGATTAGTTGAACATCATTTTCCGTTAATTACCAAACGATTAAATCTGTATCTCGGTGCCGGATTTCATAAAGGTTTTGTAACGGATAAAACAGCGGTTTATCAATCGCCGTACGGAATGAGTGTTATAGCAGGCGCTGAATTTACGATTGCTCGTTTTGTAATATCTTACGATTATAAACCGGCATTTAACTTCAGCGGCGGTGAGAATTCATGGTACAGTCAAACCGGTATTTCTGTCAGATATGTTTTTATTAAACAAAATGTTTTTAAGAAGATTAAACGACGAAAAGAACGAGAACGCAAAAGACGAGAGCGAATAGAAAAGAGGCAGGAATTATTTCATAAAAAATAAATTTTATTATATTTGTCAAACGATATTATAAGAATCAGAAATTCTGACGGTATAATTAATGAAATATTTCTAACGCTAAAAACTCAACAATATGAAAAAAATTCTTTACTTTTTAATTATTATTTTAATCGGTGTTAATGTATTTGCCCAATCTCCTCAAAGATTTAAGTATCAAGTAGTTGTAAGAAACTCTGATGGTACTGTTTTGTCCGAACAATCAACAGGAATTCAAATTACGATATTACAAAGCAGTATATCCGGTACTTTGGTTTATCAAGAAACTTTTTCTGAAACAACAAATGCTTTCGGACTGATAAATTTGGAAATCGGTACCGGTGAAAATCAAGTTAATTCTCTTTCAGATATTAATTGGGAAAACGGACCGTATTTTATTCAAACGGCAATTGATGTATCCGGCGGGACAAATTATATTGTTATGGGAACAGGACAATTATTAAGCGTTCCGTATGCGATGCATGCGAACTCTGTAAATGAAAGCAATATTTGTGATATGTTTTCATTTTATTATGCCGATATTGACGGTGACGGGTACGGAAATCCCTTTAATATTGTTTTTTCATGTACGCAACCGACAGGATATGTTTCTGCTTCCGGAGATTGTGACGATGATGATTTAAATATAAACCCTTCTGTTGATGAAATTTGTGACGGAATTGATAATAATTGTGACGGACAAATTGATGAAGGATTAA
>JAOZQB010000142.1:1441-7537 GCA_029932445.1 Bacteroidales bacterium
TTGTGATGACGGAGATCCGAATACAAATGATTATTGTGTTGACGGTATTTGTCATCATGATCCCGTTAAAAAAAATGATAATAAATAAACGAAACAATATTTTTTATAAGAGATCTGCATTTATGCAGGTCTTTTTTTTGTATGAAATTATCATAAATTTCAATTGTTTTTTAAAAATTCATAAGTTTGCAACGAAATAAAAAAACTGATTGTGCAAAAAAAAGTATCGTTTCATACACTCGGATGC
Organism: Bacteroidales bacterium; assembly: GCA_029932445.1. Classification (GTDB taxonomy): domain Bacteria; phylum Bacteroidota; class Bacteroidia; order Bacteroidales; family JAADGE01; genus JAADGE01. Next base: position 1,689 of record JAOZQB010000142.1, read on the forward strand.
AAACTTAATTTTTCAGAAACTTCAACCATTGCAAGAGAATTTACCGCAAAAGGATTTTCTCGCGTAAATTTCGGAGAAGATGCCGATGTAGTTGTTCTGAATACATGTACCGTTACCGGAACGGCAGATAAAAAATGCCGGCAAGCCATTAAAAAAGCAAAAAAAACATCTCCGAATGCCTTCATCGCCGTAACAGGATGTTATGCTCAAGCCGAAGCCGATAAAATAGCTGAAATTCCCGGAGTGGATGTAGTTTTGGGAATGAATGAAAAATTTAATTTATTTCAGCATATCGAGAATTTTAAAAAGAAAGAACATGCTGTTGTTTATTCTTGCGAAACCTCTGATATAGAGAATTTTGATGCTGCTTTTTCTTCCGGCGACCGAACACGTTCATTTTTAAAAGTGCAGGACGGTTGTGATTATCCCTGTACCTATTGCACCATTCCGAGTGTGAGAGGGAAGAGCAGGAGCGGAACTGTTGCGGAAATTATCCGTCAGGCAAATGAGATTGCCGAAAAAGGGTTTAAAGAAATTATTTTAACCGGTGTGAATATCGGTGATTTCGGAAAAGGTACTGACGAAACATTTTTTGATTTGGTAAAAGCTTTGGATAAAATTAACGGTATTGAACGCTATCGAATTTCATCAATTGAACCGAATTTAATAACGGATGAAATTATTGAGTTTACCGTAAAATCAAATAAGTTTTTACCGCATTTTCATATTCCTTTGCAATCAGGCAGCGATAAGATTTTGAAATTAATGAAACGACGATACAACACCGAATTGTTTCGTTCAAAAATTGAAAGAATTAATGAATTAATTTCCGATGTATTTCTGGGAATTGATGTAATTGTAGGTTTTCCCGGTGAAACCGATGTGGATTTTATGAATACTTATCAATTTCTTGAAAGTTTAAATATTTCTTTTCTGCATGTATTTTCGTATTCGGTTCGTCCCGGAACGCCGGCAGAAATGATGTCCGGAAAAGTTTCCGCTAAGGAAATAAAACGAAGAAGTAATTTGTTGCATCAATTGTCGGACAGAAAGCATAAAGTATTTTATGAAAGATTTATCGGAACGGAACATAAGGTATTGTTTGAAGGAGCAAAACATCAAAATTCCATGTTCGGATTTACGGAAAATTACATAAAAGTTGAATTTCCGTATAACGAAAATTTGGTTAATAAAATTGTCGATTTTCAAATTACCGGTATTAATGAAAAGGGGCATGCAGAGGGATTGATAAAATGAAAAACGCCTCAAAAATAAATTTGAAGCGTTTACAATAGTCCGGTCTGAAAAGGTGTTTTTTGACATTCCGTCCGTGAACTGACTTTAACATTCATGGTATTAGTAGATTCTGAAACCGGTTCAGAATGACAAATAGACAAATACTAACTTTTTAAACCGGATTCACAGATTATATTCATATATTATATTTGAATGTAGTCTAAAAAGGTCAATTTCGCATGAATAGGTGCATAGCATCTTTTTTTAATAAACTGATTATAAGTTAAATAAATTTCAATTATTGTGCAAAATCAGATGCTTTGCACCTTTTTAGACCGGACTCATATCTTAATTCCCGCAATCAAAACATCATCCGATTGCTCGGTTTTTCCTTTCCATTCCGTAAATGTTTTATTCAATATTTCTTTTTGCTCATTCATCGGTTTGATTGAAATTTCTTCCAAAAATTCACGAAACCGTTTTTTCATAAATTTTCTGCCGGTTTCTTCCCCGAATTGATCGTAATACCCGTCAGAAAACATGTAAAGAATATCATTTTTTTGAAGTTGAGCACGTTTGTTTGTGAAAGTTTGATCGTCTTTTACATACACACCTACCGGCATTTTATCCGCCTGAACTTCAGTAAGTTTATTTTTTCTTACAATATACAAAGGATTGTATGCTCCGGCAAATTGCATCATCAAAGTATCGGTATTAATCAGGATGATTGACATATCCATACCGTCGCTTGTTTGATTATTTTCGTCACCTGTTTGACGCAGCGTATTTTTAATTTTATCCCTTAAACCGTCTAAAATCAATGATGCCGTGCAATTATCAGATTCGTAAAAATCTTCGGTTACGATTTCATTTAAAAAAGCAATTCCGAGCATACTCATAAATGCTCCGGGAACACCGTGACCGGTAGAATCTGCGGCAGCAAAAATTATAGTGTTTTTAATTTTTTTAAACCAGTAAAAATCACCGCTTACAATATCTCGCGGTTTGTAAAAAACGAAATATTCATTAATAACATCCGAAATTACTTTATCCGGAGGAAGTAATGCTTCTTGAATTCGCCGTGCATATTGAATACTCGATTTAATCTGTTCATTTTGTTCGGTTATTTGCTCGTTCTTTTTAGTAACTACTTCGTGTTGGTCTTCAATAATTTGTTTTTGAAGGGTAATTTCTTCATTTTTATGATTCAAATCGTTGTTAACCGTTTTTAATTCTTCGTTGGCATTTTCCAAAGCAAGATTCTGTTCTTCAATGGTTTTTTCATAGCGCCTGCCTACCAAACGAGCCATTAAAGTTGCTAAAACAGCTGTAATAAATGCCATTATCAAAAAACCTGTTAAAAACATCTTTTTTTGACTCATGATTTCATCTTTAATTGTTTGAATATTTTCATGAGCGGATATCATCCATTCGGTTCCTTTAACAGGAATCATGTATGCAATTTCTGTTTTATTAGGAGTATGAAACAGTCCGCCGGTTTCCAAACCTTCTAAAATCACATTCCTGGTTTTTTCAATATCACCTGTTTTTTCGTTTTCAAAAGTTAATGATGCGGGAAGTTTTGTCCCGACTTTATTTTTATTCGGATGACAAACCATTTCCGCATCATATTTATCGAACATACATAAAAAACCTTTATCCTCGTCAGAACCCATTAATGCTTGTTGCAAATTTTCACGAACTTCTTTTTTTGTGGCTCCGTTTTTTAATTGGTTCTCAAGAAAAGTTGCCATGTTTTGTGCCTGACGTTTGTTAATATCAAGCTGCAATTCAATGTATTTTTGTTGCATGTAATCTAAGGACATAGTCATTCCGACATAACCTATTATGACAATTATTAATGCAACAGAAATAAATGTAAAAATATACAGTTTTGTTTTCATAAGTTATGAATTCATTTATTTTTTAGATATATAATCAGGGTTTTCTATTAATTCCATTCCGCATTCCGGACAAGTTCCTTTAATATCAGATTTCCCTTTTTTGCATCCTAAAGGACAGATATATTTGTTTATTGAAAGGTCTTTTTTTTGTTTCTTTTGAGATTTTTTAAGTGTATCCGTTTGAACAATCTTTAAAGAATCAATTTTTTGTATTTTGTCAGATATTATATTTTCTGTCGTATCGTCAGCAGTAATCTTTTTTTCTTTTTGTTCTTCGGAACAAGAAAAGAAAACTATAACTGTTATAAACATTAAAGTAAAAATACGATATATATTTTTCATTTTTTGTGATATGTGTTACATGGGTTTAAAATGGGATATCTTCTTCTTCCGGCGGCGGAATGTCATTATCTGTAAAAGGCGGAGGTGCATCTTCAACGACCTTGCTGTCAGTTACATCGGTTATTTTCCAGGCACGTAAGTCGGTGTACCATCTTTCGTTATATTCGCGTGATTCAGGATTAAAGCTGACCACTAAAACAGTTCCTTCCGAAAATTTCTTTAAACTGTCAGTTTTATCTCCCCAAGCAGAGAAACAGATTTTTTTCGGATATTGATCTTGGGTTTCGATTATGAAATCTTGTTTAATCCATTTTCCGAATTTTCCTTCTCCTGTTTGTTCGGGTAATTTTTTTATTAATTTCCCTTTTATTTCTAAGTTCATAATTTATTGTATAATTTAAAATTCAAAGATAATAAAAAAGTCCCGATAAAAATACCGAGACTTAATATATTCGATGAATAAAATTAAAATTTAGTCAATCACAATTTTATTAATTTTATCACCCTGACGTATGGCATCAATTACTTCTAATCCTTCTGTTACTTTTCCGAAACAAGTGTGTACACCGTCGAGATGTGCCGTATTATTTCGTGAGTGGCAAATAAAGAATTGTGAACCGCCGGTGTCTTTTCCGGCATGAGCCATTGATAAAACACCTCTGTCGTGATATTGATTGTTCCCGCTTGTTTCACATTTTATTGAATAACCGGGTCCGCCGGCACCGGTTCCGTCAGGGCAACCGCCTTGAATAACAAAATCGGGTATCACTCTGTGAAAATTTAAGCCGTTATAAAATCCTTCTTTTGAAAGTTTAACGAAATTTGCAACAGTTCCCGGTGCATCATCATCGTAAAAATCAACTTTCATATTCCCTTTATCGGTATATATTGTTCCTGTTGTCATATTATTTTTTTAATTCTTTGGGTAAAACTTTTAATAATTCAACTTTAAAAACAAGTGTAGAGAAAGGTTTTATATTTCCCGCATCTCTGTCACCATAGGCTAAATCATAAGGTACATAAAGTTCCCATTCACTGCCTTCTTTCATCATTTGTAATGCTTCTGTCCATCCTTTAATAACCTGAGTTACAAAAAATTCAGCAGGTTCTTTTCGGTCATAAGAACTGTCAAATTTTGTTCCGTCAATTAAAGTTCCTTCATAATTAACTCTGACTTTATCGGCAGAAGTAGGTGCAGCACCGTTTCCTTCTTTAATAATTTTGTATTGTAAACCGCTTTTTGTAGTTACAATACCTTCTTTTGTTGCATTATCAGCTAAAAATTTTTGTCCGGCTTCCATGTTATCTTTGTATTTTTCTTGAATTTCTGCTTTTCTTTTTGTTTCGGCTTCAGCTCTTTTTTTTATTGAAAAGGACATTAAAAATGCTTGTAATGATTTTTCGGTTAAAATACTTGTGTCTTTTGCAAAGTAATCTTTGATACCTTTTGCAATATAATCTATATTTAAACTGTCTAATTCACTGCGTTCAAAACTTTTGCCGATGTCTTTTCCGATGGCATAACTCAAAGAATCATTATAAGATTTTAATTCGACTTTTGTTTCATTGTTTTTGCAACTTGCCATAAGCAGTGCAGGTACGATAAATAATAATGCTAATTTTTTCATTTTTAATATTTTAGAAATTTATTTATTTGATTATTTTACTATTGATAATAATTCAACTTTAAAAATTAATGTACTGAAAGGTTTTATTTCTTTTCCGGCTTGGCGCGAACCGTAAGCCAAATCAGAAGGAATATAAAGCATCCAAACAGAACCTTCTTTCATTAGTTGAAGGGCTTCCGTCCATCCTTTAATGACTTGTGTTACACCAAATTCAGCCGGTTGTCCGCGATCGTATGAACTGTCAAATTTTGTTCCGTTAATTAAAGTTCCTTCATAATTTACTTTTACTTTGTCAGATGCCGTCGGAATATTACCGGTTCCTTCTGTTATGATTTTATATTGAAGTCCGCTCGGAAGAGTTACAATACCTTCTTTTTTTGCATTTTCTGCTAAAAATTTTTTGCCTTCGTCAACGGTTGCCTGATGTTTTTTGGCTTCCATTGCTTCAAAATGAGTTTGAATCATTTTATTGGCATCATCTTTATTAATTTTACTTTCATTTTTATAAAAATCCTGAAAAGCTCTTCCGATTGCCTGAGGATTTATGTTTTCGATTTTTTGAGTTTTTAAATTGTCGGCAATGCTGATACCGAAAGCATAGCTTAATGAGTCGATATGTGTTTTAAGTTTTACGTCTTTAACTTTCTGTGCATTAATGTTTAAAGCGAAAGCAGAAAATAATAATATAATACTGATTTTTTTCATTATTGTAACATTTTATTAAAAAATTCGTTTAGAA
>JAOZQB010000143.1 GCA_029932445.1 Bacteroidales bacterium
TTGAAATTAAAGCCGTTAAAGATGTCTGCGGAGATTTGCATTTAAAAGTTATTTTGGAAAGCGGTTCTTTGGAAAATCTTACAAATGTTAAAATTGCATCTGTTATTGCACTTGAAGCCGGTGCCGATTTTTTAAAAACGTCAACCGGAAAAACGACTCCTGCCGCAAGTCCGGAAGCCGTTTATGTGATGGCACAAACCATAAAATCGCATCTTGAAAAAACCGGCAAAAAAACGGGTATTAAACCTGCCGGCGGCATTTCTGATTCCGAAACTGCCTTAAAATATTTTGCTCTGATTAAAGCTGTTTTAGGAGACAATTGGCTCAATTCTGAGTTTTTCAGAATCGGAACCAACAATTTACCTAACAAGTTATTGAATGATATTTCAAAAATGAGTTCCGAACAAAAAGAAGAAATTTTATATTTTTAAATTTCTTTCAAAAACAAAAAAGCGAAGTTTTAAAAACTTCGCTTTTTTATAAGTAAAATCTCTGCTTACCTTAATATCCGCCTTCCGATTTTTTACCGGTAACAATGGCAACTCCGGCACCTGCGCCGATGCGTGTTGCTCCGGCTTTTATCATTGCAATTGCTGAATTATAATCTCTGATTCCGCCGCTTGCTTTTACGCCCATTTCAGGACCGACGGTACGACGCATCAGCTCAATATCTTCAACGGTTGCTCCGCCGCCGCCGAAGCCGGTACTTGTTTTTACGAAATCAACACCAACTTTTTTACAAATTTCACAAGCCGTAACTTTTTCACTTTCCGTTAAAAGGTAAGTTTCCAGAATAACTTTTAACACCGTGGTACTGCGACAAGCTCTTTTTACGGCACGAATATCTTCTTCAACATATTTTAAGTTTCCTGATTTAAGAGCGCTTACACAAATTACCATATCTATTTCAGCGGCACCGTTTTCTATAGCATTTCGTGTTTCAAAAGCTTTTGTCCTGCTGTCCGACTCACCGAGAGGAAAACCGATTACCGAGCAAACCTTAACGTCTGTTCCTCGTACTTTCTTTGCAACATAAGAAACCCAACTTGAATTTACGCAAACGGAATAAAAGTTATATTTTATTGCTTCTTCGCAAAGTTGATCAAATTGTGTGTCAACCGCATTCGGTTTCAACAAAGTATGATCTATAAACCGTGCTAATTCTTGTGTGCTTATTCCTGAATTTATGTCGGAAACACCGCTTTTAGTCAAAGCATCTTTTGCTGTCATATTATTTTTTATACGAGACATTACTTCGTTTGTAATTTTGTCTATTAATTCGTTGTTATCCATGTTTCTTTATTTTTTCTCTATTGACATCATTTTATTAATTCTGGGCCAGTGTCTGCCGCCTTCAAAATCTGTTTCTAACCAAAGTTTTGCCATACTGAAAACATCCGTTTCATCATGTTGAGCAGAACCCATGGTTAACACGTTTGCATTATTATGTTGTCGGCTGTTAACAATTGTTTTCGGACTCCAACACAATGCAGCTCTTATTCCCTTAACTTTATTGCACACCATTGACGAACCGATTCCGGCTCCGTCCAGCATAATGCCGCGGTCACATTCTCCGCTTACTACTTTTTTTGCAACTTTATAAGCAAAATCAGGATAATCAACAGGCAACTTGCTGTCTGTTCCCACATCAATGATTTTATATCCGATTACACCAAGATACGTTTTGAGTTTTTCTTTTAATTCGAACGCTCCGTGATCTGCTCCCAGTGCTATATTTTTCACCTGTTCTTTACTCATTATAAACCGGTTAAATTAAATTTCTTTTTTTATATAATCAACAATTCCGACAACAACGGTTTTAATTGTATGCGTATTCGGTTCTTTCACGGCTATTTTTGCAGATCCGCCCTCATCCAAAGTTATCACCGTATCTCCGACTCCGGCTTGAACCGTATCAACGGCTAAAAACGTTTTACCTTTATAGCTTCCATCGGGTTCAATCGGTTGAATAAGCAATATCGTTTTTGCTTTGTACCCGATAATTCTTTCCGTTGAAACGATATTTCCGATAACTTTACCCAAAATCATAATTTGTTTTCTGTATTAATTTCATCAACAATTCCTACAATTGCGGCATCACAAGGGTTCATTATATTTTCCAAAACCATGCTTGCCTCTTTGCTTACTTCGTAATATATTATTTGTCCGATATTTGAACGAATGGTATCAACCGTAACAATCGGATCACCATATGCTTTTAGTTGTTCATCAACAGGTTGAACCAAAAGCAATTTCAAACCGTCAAAAGCCGGAACCTTAACGGTACTTACAACACGTCCTATTACTTTACCGAGTTTCATTTAATGATATTAAATTATTCTGAAATGATCAACTAATGTACATCTTCTTTCTCTTGTAAATGTTCGAGTTCTCGTAACACCTTCACCTGTGGGACTTGCAATTGTAAAAGAAGCAAATCCGGCGCCTCCGTATCCCAAACCGGCATAACTCGGTCCGTTTTTTATAAAAATAGAACAGTTTGACAATTTTGCCATCTTGCTGAGTTTATCAAGATTTAATGAATGCATAATTGCAGTATGATGGAATCCGTGTTCGGCTTCTAAAGCTAAATCAATTGCAGCATCAACATCTTTTACACGAACAAGCGGCATTACCGGCATCAATTGTTCTGTCCAAACTAAAGGATGATTTTCATCCACCTCCATAAGAAGAAGTCGAGTCTCCGACGGCACGGAAATTCCGGCTTCTTGAGCAATCTTTGCGGCATTTTTACCGACAAAATTTTTATTCGGTGCACCTTCATAACCCCGTTTTCCGGGATCGGCAATTATAATGTCCGTCACTTTTTTTATTTCTTCACCGGTTAACTCATAAGCTCCGTTTTTTTTCATTTCCGATTTTAATTCATCCGCAACTGATGCCACAACAATCGTTTCTTTTTCACAAATGCAAATTACATTATTATCAAAACTTGCTCCGTCAACAATCGCTTTTCCGGCATTTTTAATATTCGCCGTTTCATCGACTACAACAGGCGGATTCCCCGGTCCCGCTGCTATAACTTTCTTTTGATTCGACATTGCTGTTTTTACGACAGCCGGACCGCCTGTTACAACCATAATTGTAATATCCGGATGCGCCATGAGTGTTTTTGCCGATTCAATAGTTGGTTTTTCAATACATGTAACAACATTAGCAGGACCGCCTTTTTCCATAATTGCACGGTTCAAAAAGTTAATTATGTATCCGGAAACATTTTTTGCAGCCGGATGGGCATTAAAAACAACCGTATTTCCGGCAGCCAACATTCCTATTGCATTACTTATAATTGAAATGGTTGAGTTCGTCGATGGTGTTATTGCTCCTATCACACCATACGGTGCTCTTTCAACAATCGTTAAGCCGTGTTCATCCGAAAATGCATCGGGTTTTAAATCTTCAACCCCCGGGGTTTTATTAATTCCCAGAATATTCTTTGCTAATTTATCTTCATATCTTCCGTAACCGGTTTCTTCATGAGCCATTTTTGACATGGTTTCATTTTCTTGAAGAGAAATTTTACGGATATTATCAATAATTTCTGTTCGAGTATCTAAGGGCAATTCAATATATTCTTTAAACGCATTTTTTGCGGCAGCAACAGCATCATTAATATCATTAAAAACACCGATTTTTTCACCTTGGGGTTTGCTTTCGGAAGTTAAATTCATATCTTTTAAAACTTCGCTTACCAGTTGTCGAATATTTTGTTCTAAATTATCCATTAACTTTTTATTTCAGAAAATAGGTTTTTATTTCTTTTTCGGGTTGAGGAATTATGATTTTTTCAAACAATTGTTTTTTTAAAATCAATTTAGCCGTTCCGGCTTCTGTGGCCGCTTGAACGTCATCCAAATTTCCCATCATTTTTACGTATGATTTTCCGCCGTATCCGTTTGCAAGTCTGATTTCTACAATCTGAACTCCGCCGGTTTTTGCTGCAATATCGGCAGCTTCCACTGCCGAAGTTACTGTTTTGGTTTCAAGAATACCGATTGTTCCCCAGTCTTCAGGTTCTTGAATATTTCCGATTGCTCCGATAATTTCAGGATGAATCATGGGTAAAAACAGACTGTCCAAAAGCTGTTTTTTACCGATTTCAACACCTTTCTTAAAAGAATATTCAACAGAAGCAACATCTCCGCTGAAAACAATCAAATACTTCCCGAAACAAATTGTTCGTGCATCAATTATTTTTATCGGAGCTGTTTTCACCATCTCATCAAGTGCTTTAAACCCGACAGCAATACTGCTAAACTCCAAAATACCGAGAACTGTTGTATCTTTATCTATCTTCATTTGCGGTACACAACTTCATCATACTCATCAATAAGATCAATTATTCCGACAATTACGGCATCAATCGGTTTGTTTTTGGTTATCGGAGTTTCTCTTGCCGATGTACTTTGAGAAATCATAACGAGTTCATCATTTCCGGCACCGACCAAATCCAGTGCAACAACAAAATCACTTTTTGTTTCACCTTTTGAATTGCACTTGTCAACCAACAAAAATCTTGCTCCGTCAATGTCAATATTTTTTTCCGTACTTACAATCGTTCCTTTTACTTTTCCTAAAATCATACAACTTGTTTTATTTTTTTTGAAAAGTAAATACTCCGTCTTTTACAATAGAATCAACAATTGCAACTATCGAAGCATCTGTCGGAACACCTTGCGTTTCAGATGTTTGTCTGGCACCGCTGCCGGAAGCATAAAATACAATTTCTCCCAAACCCGCTCCGACTGTATCCAAAGAAACAATAAAATCATTTTTCCCTTTTATTGTAACCGGATCAATTTTTTCAAGTAACAGAAGTTTAATGCCTTCCATATTGGGTTGTTTCTGTGTAGAAACAACAGTTCCGACAACTTTTGCTAATACCATTTATTCTAAATTTCAGAATTATTGATTATTTTCCTTTTTTGCTCAACGGCAAAGCGGTGTCAACGTTTTTATGAGGACGAGGAATTACATGAGAAGAAACAAGTTCTCCGACTTTTTCAGCTGCACGAACACCGGCTTCAACTGCTGCTCTTACAGATGCAACATCACCGCGGACAATTGCTGTAACATAACCTCCGCCGATTGCTTCGTGACCGATAAGTTCAACTTTTGCTGCTTTTACCATGGCATCTGATGCTTCAACCATTGCGACAAATCCTCTTGATTCAATCATTCCTAATGCTTCAGTATTAATGTCTGACATAATTTGATTTTTTAAGTTATTTAAAGTTTATTTATAATCTTCGTTTGATGATCTTCCGTCAATTTCAGATAAGCGTTTTTCAACCGTTCGTTTGCATTCCAAAACATCGGCTTCTTTTCCGCCGATATAAATTCGTCCGAATTTTCCGAAACCCATCACTTCGATAATTTTAATATTCGCAGATTTTTCGGCTTCATTTGCAGCATAATAGGCATATCCTGCAGGTTCAACTTCCAGAACAAATAAGGTGTCTCCTCTTAAAAGCATCATTCCTTTTCTTGTTCGATTTATTAGTTGGGCATGGTGGTCTGCAACATTTTTAATCAGTTGACTTGTTAAAACATGCGGTTTTAAACGGTCACTTTCCGTTTTATTTATTGATTTTAAAATGGATTCTCCTGCCATACGTGCATCCCCCTGATTATCAGAATGAACTTCAAGCATTCCGAAAGCTCTTTCTACAATTTGCATCCCCGGAGTTACGTTCGTAGCTTTAAGTGCAACATCCGTTAAGGTGTTAATCTCAATACCGGGAGCAATTTCGGTAATGCAACAAGATTGACCCCCTACAGGCAAATAACCTCTGGATACGGTTGACAAATAAGACGCCATTTGTAATTGCAAAGAGTCTAAAAAAATATACGTTCTTAATTTAATCCGGTCTTGTGAATCCATTTATTTTGTTTTTTTTGTAACTTTCTTTTTTAAAGGCAATGCACTGTCAACATTTGAATGCGGACGCGGAATTACGTGTGATGATACAAGTTCGCCGACTTGTTCGGCTGCTCTGACACCGGCTTCAACCGCTGCTCTTACGGATGCAACATCACCGCGAATAATTGCTGTTACATAGCCGCCGCCGATTGCTTCATAACCGATTAGTTCAACTTTTGCGGCTTTTACCATGGCATCAGAAGCTTCAACCATTGCAACAAAACCTCTTGATTCAATCATTCCTAATGCTTCAATATTATTTTCTGACATATCTGTTTTTTTTTATTGTTACTGTTGCGTAAATTTATTTCCCCGAAATTTCGGCTAATCTTTTTTCTACGGTCATTTTACATTCTAAAACGTCCGCTTCATTTCCGCCGATATAAATTCGGCCGAATTTTCCGAAACCTCTTACATCGATGATATTAATATTCGCAGATTTTTCGGCTTCATTGGCAGCATAATAGGCATATCCGGCAGGTTCAACTTCAAGAACAAACAGGGTATCTCCTCTCAGAAGCATCATTCCCCATCGGGTTCTGTTAATTAGCTGTGCATGATGATCTTCTACGTTTTTAATCAGTTGGCTGGTTAAAATTCTCGGTTTTAAGCGATCATTTTCTGTTTTCCCGATTGATTTTAAAATTGCCTCACCCGCCATACGCGTATCTCCCTGGTTATCAGAATGAACTTCAAGCATACCAAAAGCTCTCTCGACAATTTGCATCCCGGGAGTAACATTTGTTGCTTTAAGTGCCACATCCGTTAAAGTGTTAATTTCAATACCCGGAGCAATTTCAACGATGCAACATGTTTGACCTCCTACCGGTAAATACCCTTTCGAAACTGTAGAAAGGTATGATGCCATTTGTAATTGTAATGAATCTAAAAAAACATAGGTTCTTAAATCAATGTGGTCTTTTGTATTATCCATAATCATTTTGCTTTTACAGATTTAATCTAATTTATACAACACATATGCTTTCTTTCTTCTTCACAAAAAACAAAACATTTTGTCATAAAGAAAAATTGCAGAACCACAAAGATACAATTTTTTTTATTGAAAAATCTTACGGCATAAAGAAATGTTAAGACACAATATTATATCTGTATTTCCATATATCAACATAATAAACTTAAATACTGATAATTACCGTATTGTTAATTTAATTTAAATGAAAAGGATTTGTATTTAATCTTCTGTTTATCAGCAATATGGCACGGAAGCGAGAGTATTATTTCGGATGCCGAAATTAATATTCCTTTTTATCTTCTTTTTGCTCCCAATCCTTGAATGCCTCAAAAGCTTCATCTCTTAAAATTTGAATATTCGGAATTGTTCGTTTTTCGTAAGGTAAGTCTATTTCTTCATATATGAAAGAATCATCAAAGCCGATATCTTTTGCATCTTGCTTTGTGTTAGCAAAATACAGTT
>JAOZQB010000144.1 GCA_029932445.1 Bacteroidales bacterium
AACTACGAAATTTCTTTGAGGTCGAATACAGCAACTTGTAAAATAATCGGTTTTTCAGAAAAAGTTACATTTCCTGAAATACCCTATTTAAAATATTTTTCAATCATCTTAATAAAAGCTTCCGGCGGATTTGTCGGTTTCCCGGTTTTCATATCTACAAAAACCAAAGTGGTGTTGCCGGTATTTATTAACTTTTTTTCTTCGTTAAATACTTCATATTCAAATTCCATTCTTGTCGCAGGAAATTTCTTTACATAAACTTTTATTGTTAATTCATTATCGTAAAATGCCGGACGTATGTATTTTACATTCAGAGAAGAAACAGGCATCATAATCCCGTTTTTTTCCATTGTTTTATACGACCAACCGATTTTTCGTATCATATCCGTTCTGGCTACTTCATAATACAGCGGATAATTACCGTAATAAACATAACCCATTTGGTCAGTCTCGCCGTATCTTACTCGTATTTTAGTTTCAGATTGTAACATCTTCAAAATTCTGATTTAACAATTTAATAACATTTAAGTTGTTATCTTTGCGGCTAAATTATAAAAAGAAACAGAATGGCAACAAAAAGACCATATATTTTAGTAACAAATGATGACGGTATTACGGCAAAAGGGTTAAGAATTTTGATTGAAACAGCAAAGAAATTCGGTGAGGTTTTGGTGGTCGCTCCGGATTCGCATCAAAGTGCAAAATCGCATTCCATAACGCAAGCTGCTCCAATCAGATTTGATAAAATTGCGGAAGAAAATGCTTATAAAGAATACTCAATTTCAGGAACACCGGTTGATTGTGTTAAGTTAGCTTTACATGAATTGTCAGACCGTAAACCTGATTTAATTCTTTCGGGTATCAATCACGGAGCAAATACTTCGGTTAGTGTGTTGTATTCCGGAACAATGGCTGCAGCAATAGAAGGCGGATTGCATAACATCAAATCAATCGGTTTTTCGGTTGATAATCATTCATCGGAAGCCGATTTTTCCCCTGTTATTCCGTATATGGAAAAAATTATAAAAGAAGTTATTGAAAAAGAACTTCCGGATGGTGTGAGTTTAAATGTGAATTTTCCGGATGTTACAAAAGTTGATATTAAAGGCATAAAAACGATGCGCGGTGCAAACGGTGTGTGGGGTGAGAAATTTGTTCCGGCAAACGATCCTCATAAACGGAACTTTGTTTGGATAACCGGAAAGCTTACCAATTACGATAAAGGAAAAAATGATACCGATTTATATTTTATAGAAAAAGGATACGTAACAGTTACACCTATAAAAGTTGATTTTAATTATTATTCGTTTCTTGAAGAACTTTCCGATTGGGAATTTAATAGTTAGAAGTTTCTGTTAATAATGGTTAATTTATTGTTAAAACTTCTATTTAGAATAGAAACAATAATATAAATTTCTCTTTTTATAATAGAAGCAATATGTTGTATCTATTTTTACTTAATGTATAATAATTTTATATAATTTGCTTTCTAAAACCGGATGTTAAGATTAAAAAATGATAAATAAAACAAAAAAACGAATAATAATTTCAGTAACAAATGATTTGCTTACCGATAAGCGCGTAAATAAAGTTGCAGGGACATTAATAAAATTCGGTTTTGATGTTTTACTTGTCGGCAGAAAATTACCCGGAAGTTTACCGGTAAATTTTTCTTTTAAAACACACCGATTTAAGTTATTATTTAATAAAGGTGTTATGTTTTATGCCAGTTACAATATGCGCTTATTCTTCTTTTTGCTTTTTGCGAAAGCCGATATTTTTTTGTCGAACGATTTAGATACTTTACCGGCAAATTTTTTAGCTTCAAAATTCAGAAAAAAGAAATTGGTTTACGACAGCCATGAATATTTTACTGAGGTTCCGGAGCTTGTAAATCGACCGAAAATAAAACATATCTGGGAAAAAGTTGAAAAATTTATTTTACCGAAAATCGAATATTCATATACTGTTTGCCGTTCAATAGCAGAGATTTACAGCAATAAATACAATATTGAAATGAAAGTTGTTCGCAATATTCCGGAATGTGAACTGTTTTTAAAAGATATAAAACCGGTTTTCCCGGATGCAACAAAAAATAAAAAAATTATTTTGTATCAAGGAACCGTAAATATCGGAAGAGGAATTGAGCATATTATTGAAGCAATGCAATTTGTTGAAAATGCCGTTTTTGTGATAATAGGTGACGGAGATATAAAAAATTTACTTGAAGAAAAGGTTAAAGAATTGCAATTAAGCGATAAAGTTTTTTTTCTCGGTAAAATTCCGTTTGAAATTTTGCATGCTTATACCAAAAAAGCAGATATCGGTATTTCACTTGAAGAAAATATCGGTTTGAATTATTATTATGCATTACCTAATAAATTATTTGATTACATACGAGCAAATGTTCCTGTCCTTGCTTCGAAATTGCCTGAAATTGAAAATATCGTAAAAACTTACGATATCGGTTGTTTTATTGAAAATCACAGTCCCGAACACATTGCGGAAAAGATTAATTTTATGCTGAATAATGAGGATAAAATACAAGATTGGAAAAGAAATATTAAAAAAGCATCAGCGGAATTATGCTGGGAAGATGAAGAACAAGTTTTAAGGGAAATATTTTTATAAGTAGCCAAAACTGTGTTTTTTATTATAGTTTTGGCTACTTATAGACTTTATATTTCGTCAAACAGATTGTCTATATTTAATTCATTAACAGTAAGTTGATGGCTATATTTGTTGTGTCTTATTCCGTATGATGTTATCATTGTTACGAAAATATTTTTTCGTGTCCCGGTTATGCTTTTAAAAACATTTATTTTATTTATAATTTCATCAGCATATTTTTTATTGATTGCGAAATAGGTGTCGTAAAATTTTATTTCGCAAATATTAATAACATTATCATCTCTGTCGATAAGCAAATCAATTTGAGCACCTTGCTTATTATTCTTTTCAACCCAACTACCTTGTTCTGTATGAATTCCGGAAATATTTAATCCTTTTTTTATTTGGTCAATATGTTTTATGCAAATAGTTTCAAAAGCAAAACCAGACCAAATTTTATAAGATTGTTTGCCGTGAATTTTTAGCCAATAACCTGATTTTGCAGGTTTGCTGTTTTCTATAAATTTCAAATAAAAAGCAGAATATTCATCGGTTAATCTGTATAGTGCATCTTTTTTACCTTTATACGGTAAGTATTTTTCGATAAAACCCGACAATTCTAATTCTGTTAATGTTTTTGTGAGCGTTCCGCCTGACTTAAGTTTACTTTTTTCTAAAATGTCATTTCGTGTTAAACCTTTTCGTATTTTTGCCAAAATTCTTACAATTTCCGAATGATTTTCATGATATTTAAATAATGATGCAAAAATATTTTTAAACTCATTTCGCAAAAAACCGTTTCTTGAAAAACATAATCTGTCAATAATTTGCGGTAAGCTTTCATTCGGTTTTATTTTTTCAAGATAAAACGGAACACCTCCGGTTACCATATACAGACGTACAATGTCATATCTTGTAAAATCGATTTTATGTTTTTTAAGGAATAATTCTGTTTCGTATAAATTAAAGGGCAGAAGTTGTATTATCTCAGTCATTCTGTTATGAAGCCCTCCTTTATTATTGATAATTTTTTGCACCATATAGGATGCCGAAGAACCGCAAACAACAATTTTCAGATTGTTTTTTTTAGAAGCATAATTATTCCAAAAATAATCAAAAGCCGATAAAAAGTTTGATTTTGCAGTATCAAGCCAAGGAAATTCATCAATAAAAATAACTTTTTTCTTTGATTTTAATGTGTCGATATATTTTCTTAATTGGTGAAATGCATCCGTCCAACTTTCAGGTTTATAAAAATTTCCTTTCTTTTCTGAAAGTTGCAAATGAAAATTTTTAAGTTGCATTTTTAATGAAGCATTATACATTCCCGAGAACTCAAATTTAATATATTTCTTATATGTTTTTCTGACCAAGAACGTTTTTCCTACACGTCTTCTGCCGTAAATAACAATTAATTCGGCTTTGGTGCTGTTTAAAGCATCTTTTAATATTTTTTGTTCTGATTTTCTGCCGATTAACATTTAAATAATATTTATAATCAGCCAAAAGTACTAAAAAAAGTATAGTTTTGGCTACTTATAGAAAAATAAATTAAAATTTTCCTGAAATTTACGATGCAAAAATTATCTTTGTAAAATGATAATTCAAATACCGAATAACAATATCCTCGAAAGAAAATACATTATCGATGTCTTGTTTTCTGAATTTTTCGGTATTGATTGTGAAATTGAAACTTATGACGATAAAAATTATATTATAAAGTTTCAGGATAAAGAAATAGAAATTAAAGATGCCTTTTTCGATAATTTCCCCGAAAAATTATCATATCTTAAAAAAGAAAATATTCCCGAAAAGGTTATTTTTTCCGAAAACCAATTTATTCCGGAGGCAAATATTCCGATTATATACGGAAATTCGGATATTGAGGTAGCAGAAAATAAAATATTTTGCGGTATTGATATTTTTGCATCTTCATTTTTTATGCTTACGCGTTGGGAAGAATATGTTATTTCGGAAAAAGATAAGCACGGCAGAATTCCCGATGAGTTACAACTTTCCGTCAGAAATAATTTTCAGGAAAGACCGGTTGTAAACGAATATCTTGAAATGCTCAGAAATATGTTCCGATTTCTCGGAATTGAAATTGAAAACAAACATCAATATAAAGCAAAAATTACGCACGATGTTGATTTTTTTGCTCGTTATGATAAATTTTCAAAATTGATAAAAGCAGCAGGCGGCGATATTTTTAAAAGAAAAAATTTTAAAAAAAGCGTAAATACCTTCAAAACATATTTTCAAATAAAAAAAGGAAAGACAAATGATCCTTATGATACCTTTGATTATTTAATAAATTTATCGGAAAAAGCCGGTTTGAAATCCCGTTTTTATTTTATTCCCGCAATGATTGGTGAAGAAGATGCTCAATATAATATTACTGATGAGCAAGCAGTAAAAACAATGGCAAAAATACAAAGCAAAGGGCATATTGTCGGTATTCACGGAGCATATCGTTCGTATAATAATGAAGATTTATTCAATAAAGAATTAAAACGTTTTCCCGAAGGAATTAAAATAACGGAAGGCAGGCAGCATTATTTACGGTTTGACAATCCGGAAACATGGCAAATTCAGGAAAATGCAGGATTGAAATTCGATGGTACCATGAGTTTTATAAACCACGTCGGTTTCAGAGCGGGAACTTGTTACAACTATTCACTTTTTAATATTCTGACAAGAAAAAAACTCGAATTGAAAGAATGTCCTCTGATTTTTATGGAACAGGCGGCAAGAAAAAAATATCCTGATAAAGAACTATTTTTTAGTAAGTTTGCGATTTTAAGAAATCGTGTTAAAAAATACGAAGGCAATTTTGTTATTTTATGGCACAACAATAATTTTAACATTGATGAATGGGAAAATTATAAAGAAATTTACGAACACATTATAAGAACTTTATAAACTTTTTAACTTAATACTTTTAACTGATTAAGAATGAAAGGAATTATATTAGCCGGCGGATCCGGTTCGCGATTATATCCGATTACCAAAGCTGTTTCAAAACAATTGCTTCCGATTTACGATAAACCGATGATTTATTATCCCTTGTCTGTGTTGATGCTGGCAGGGATTAAAGATATTTTGATTATATCTACTCCTGAAGATATCGGAAATTTTGAACGATTGTTCGGAAACGGAAATCATTTGGGTTTGACTATTTCTTACAAAGTACAACCCAGCCCCGACGGATTAGCACAAGCATTTATTCTCGGTGAAAAATTTATCGGTAATGATAATGTTGCTTTGGTTTTGGGCGATAATATTTTCTACGGACACGGACTTCCGAAACTTTTAGAATCGGCAAGGGAAAATGTTGAAAAAGAAGAAGTTGCAACAGTTTTCGGGTATTATGTAAAAGATCCGCAAAGATACGGCGTAGCAGAATTTGATGAGAACGGAAATGTCATTTCTGTTGAAGAAAAACCGGAAAATCCGAAATCTAATTATGCCGTTACGGGTTTATATTTTTATACCAATGAAGTCGTTGATATTGCAAAAAATGTACAACCTTCTGCAAGAGGCGAATTGGAAATAACGTCCGTAAACCGGGAATATCTGGAAAGAAAAAGACTTAAAGTGGAATTGATGGGACGCGGTTTTGCATGGTTAGATACCGGAACACACGAATCTTTAATTGATGCCGGAAGATTTATCGAAACGATTGAAACACGTCAAGGTCTTAAAATTTCCTGTATTGAAGAAATTGCGTATAAAAAAGGGTTTATTGATTCGGAACAATTAAGAAAACTTGCCGAACCTTTAAGTAAAAATCAATACGGAGAATATTTATTAAATTTGATTAAGTAATTTTATGAAATTCATAAAAACAAAGATACCTGATTTAATAATTATTGAACCGATTGTTCAAGGGGATGACAGAGGATATTTTTTTGAATCATTTCGAAAAGAGGAATTTGAAAAGGAAATAGGGAAAATACATTTTGTTCAAGAAAATGAATCAAAATCCGGAAAGGGCGTATTAAGAGGATTACATTTTCAGCGTCCGCCGTTTACACAAGCAAAACTTGTAAGAGCCGTTGTCGGTGAGGTTCTTGATGTTGCCGTGGATATCAGAACCGATTCTCCGACTTTCGGACAGCATGTTGCCGTATTGCTTTCTGCGGATAATAAACGACAGTTTTTTGTGCCTCGAGGATTTGCTCACGGTTTTATTGTGTTAAGCGAAACGGCTGTGTTTCAATACAAGGTTGATAATGTTTATGCACCGAATTATGATGACGGGATAATTTATAACGATGCTGATTTGAATATTGATTGGAAATTTCCGGAAGAAATGATCAAACTTTCGGAAAAAGATAAAAAAATGAATCTTTTCAGGGATAAAAAATTAGATACTCATAATGAATATTTGAATATTAGTTGATAAATAATTTAATCCTTGTTTTATGGAAGCTAACATTAACTTATCAGTTATAATTCTCGGATACAGAGCAGGTGATTCGATAAAAGAGTTTGCGCAGAAAACAAAAGAAATTGTTCGAAAATTGACTTCAAGTTTTGAAATTATTTTGGTAGGAAATTATATTGAAAATTCAGAAGATAAAACAAAAGATATAATTGAAAAGTTTGTTGATGATAATCCGGATTTTATATCAATTTGTAAACCGAAAAAGGGGATGATGGGATGGGATATGAAGGAAGGATTGAACATTTCAACCGGAAAATATATTTGTGTTATTGACGGTGACGGACAGTTTCCGATTGAAAGTATTGAGAAATGAAAAT
>JAOZQB010000015.1 GCA_029932445.1 Bacteroidales bacterium
CTAAGAATAAATTAAACGCAAACCGCTTGTTATCATAAAAATTTATTCGTATTTTTAGAATTTTTATTCTAACTTGTAGTATGTGTTCTGCTGCACATGCAGGGCACACATAACATGTATAAATCATTGGGCAATAAGTGGTTAAAATGAAATTTATAGCAATAAATAAAAATTACAGTAAATCGAAAATGAAGTGCTTCGAAATGCCCAACGCTTCATAGCCAAACCGTTGTGCTTCAGCTCGAGAATAAAATATTTTCTTCGGTTATAAAGTTTAATGTCGCTGTTTTTTACCGTAACAATCTAAAACCGATTCACATAACCGATATGAATTTTGGAATTAGAAAATTGTAAAATATTTCCGGGCAGATTGCCTAAGGCATAAGTAATTGAAAAAATGCCGGCTTTGGTGCTCAAGTTTGTTCCGATACCGAATCCGTACGGGAAAAGATTATTTTTCACATTCGTGTTATCTCTAAAACCGGCAATATTAAAAAATGCAAAAACATTGGAATTTTGCTCATATAAATACCGTTGTTCAACGGTAAAAACGGAATATGCCGAAGTTCTGAAACGATTTTCGTCAAATCCTCTTAAAGAATTAAATCCGCCCAAATCAAACAATTCATTTTCATAAAATTTCTCTTCGGGAAAAGCATATTTTGTATCGGAAGAAAATTTTAACACAAAATGTCGATTAAAAGGGACATAATATTCTGCAAAAAAATTTGCTTCATAATACGGTTTGCTCTTTCCGATAATCTTTCGATTTCCTCCGGCAAATCCGGCATCAAAGACATACCCTTTTGTCGGATTATAGACATAATCAAATTTCAAACTTCGATAGAATAATCCGAAAAGTAACAGGTCAGAATTTTTATAAATGCTTGTATCCGAGCTTTCTCCGGATAATACAAGTGATTGCTTTTTATGAATAAATGCGGAAATTGCTTCATTATGTTTAAAATTATAGTCAATCCCGAACTTCCCGGATATTTTCATAAAACTTGTATCCCTTTTATCCAAATTAAATTTCGATTGTATTGAAAAAGGACTTTTAAAAAGATAGGGTAAAACAAATCCGACATCTAATTTTTGGGATAATTTATCTGTTCGTGACCATTTCAGAAAGACATTTTCACCTTTTCCGAAATTATTCAACAAATTCAAATCCAAATTTCCGGTTAAAGCTACTTTATTCTCATTATTTTTATCGGGAATAATTCCGACAACACCGTTAAATAAATTTGCTTTCTTTGATTTAAGATACAAATACACATCCGCTTTATCATCGAAAAAATCAACTTCGGGCGGTCTGATTTCCGACAAAAACCGCACCGCTGTTATTTTAGAACTTATTGATTTTACAACTTCTTCATTATAGATATCACCCTCAAAAACAGAAAGATATCTATTGATATAAGCTTTAGAAATTTTTGCATCGCCTTTAATAATAATTTTATGAAACCGTATTAATTTATTTTTTTCCAATTTTAGATTCAATCTGATTGAAGAATCATTAAACTCGACTTTTTCGGAAATAAGCATAGCAAACGGATAACCTGAATTTTCATATTCATTAATAATATGCTCATACAATAATGACAATTCAGCAGGATTTACGGTATTTTTTACTTGTATTCCGGAATCACTGAGATGAAATTTTCGCTTTAATGATGCATAAATTCCTTTAATATACAATTCGTTTATACGATACTTTCTCCCGAGAAAAAGTGACGCATTTACTGAAGCAGAATCAAATTTCACACGGTCAAACGATGCTGCAATATAGCCGTCAGAAAATAAACGGGTTTTAATTTTTTCTAATTGTAAAAATAAAAGTGCAGAATCCGAAAAGCTTTTACGATAAGCTTCTTTTTTTATTGATTTCGGTAATATCGAATCATTTGAGGTAATTTTTAATGTATATTTCTGTGCAAAACCAAAAAAAACAAAATGTAAAAAAAGGAACAATACGATTGTTCCCTTCAGTTGTAATCTAAAATATAAATTATCAGTCAATTTCATCAATCATTTTATCAATTTCATCTTTAAAAGCCAAAGATGTTGTATAATCTTCAACGTTTTCAGTTTCTTTATATTTTTCATTTAACTGATTTAATTGATTGGCATACTCGTTTTTTAATTCAAATTCTTTTTCGAGTTCTTCAAATTTTGCCGTATCCGTTGCTGCGTCAACATATTCATTATCAGCACCGTCTAACACCTTAATACGTTCTTCATGCTTATGAATTTTGTTTTCTTCCGATTGTGTTTTTTTAGTCTCATCCAATTTATTTTTCACTTCCTCATATTTACCGACCAATTTATCATACAGCTGTAACTTGGATTTACGCAATTTAATTTGTGTCAAATAAGCATGAACAATTTTATTACATTTTTCAGCCTTCTCCTCACCCACTTTATCTTTATTTTCAGATTGAATTTGATCAAATTTTTCAAGCGCATCTTCTTTGTATTGCTCTTTGTAATACGTTAAATTTCCGTTCGGAAAAACGTCGGCATAGGTATCAACAATAATCTCAGCAGCCCAATTTTTAATTTGTTCGATTTCTTTAACAGCTGCAGCTCTGTCATCTTCAGCATTCTTAAGTGCCGTATTAATTTTCATTTCCAACTCACTCCCTTTTTGTTGCGGGTTATGAAGTCGTTCTTTACTTTTTTGAAAAAATTTCCAAGCCATTTTAAAGTGTTTTATATTTGGATGTTAAAATTACAATATTGAACGTTAGTTTGCAAATATTTATTACTATCTTTGCTAATAGTGCAAAAACAAACGCATTTTTTATTAATTAACCGACATAATATTTTATTTAACTATGAAAACAAAATATTTAAGCTCCGTATTAATCCTTTTTTTTATAATTTCCTCCTGTTCCGTGACAAAAAAACTTGAAAGAAAATTGACCGGAAAGTATGTCGTAGAAATGTTAAAAACAAGCAATAAAGAAGAACCGTCAGATGCTTATGAAAATCTGTTGAGCGATTTACTGAAAGGTTCGTATATTCAATTTAATGAAAACAAAACTTATGAATTTAATTTAGCAGGTAAAAGGGTTAAAGGTTCATGGTTCTTTTCGGAAGACGGAAATACAATATTCACTGATAATAAAGATATTAAATTTCGAATTAATAAATTTACTGAAACCGGCTTGGAATTAAACAGTTTTAATAAAGATGATGTTGTTTTAATGATTCTGAATAGAATTAATGATTAAACGGTTTACCGAGCGGATTTTTTAAACCGTCGTATTGAATTAAATCACATTTTACGGTACTGATACCGACCTTTAATCGAATTTTTACCGGAATGAAATTACCATCATCAGAGAACCAAACTTGCATATCATTTTCTTTTTTAACGGTACTTTTTTCATCAATTACAGGGACAAATTTCAAACATTTAATTTTCCCGAATTTGGTTCTTATTTTTTCGGTTTTTTTATATTTCACTTTAACCGTGTAAAGCTGTTCATCGAAATAAGTTGTTAAATTTATAGTTTGGTTTTTTTGAAACTTCTTCTTAAAAATCATTCGGCGAGCAAAATAGAATGCTGACAATACATCTAAAGTTCCGGGCGGCACTTTATGTTCTCCGGATTTTAAGCTTATGACTTTGTTTTCATCACGATCAAAAATAACTTCATTGTACCGTCGATAATTATTTTCATTGATATCTCGAATTGATTGCAAAGGAAGTCCGTCAAATAACTGAATATAACTTTCATATCGGTCGTTTACACTGGCAAAAGTTCCTACTAATCCGGAAGTTGCGGCAATGGCTTTTACATGATAATACCAATCGGAACCGATTTGTTCAAGCATTATTTTCATTTCTGCATGACCGCCGTTAATAATACCGTATTTTACCTTATATTTTAAATATTCATCAGGTTTAAAAGCCGTGTTCACAATAGGTACGGAATCGGTTTGAGCTATAATCGAAGAGCTGAAAATCAGATATGCTAAAAATAATATTGTTTTTTTCATAGTTGCTTGGGTTTCATATTATACTAAACAAAAACAATACGATTTTAGTATCTGACATAAAAAAAAAGGCAGGAATCCCTGCCTTAAAGAAATAAGTTTAATTAATCTTAAAAATCAGTGATACGTATTTCAACCCTTCTGTTATATCCCTCTTCTTCTTCGGTTTCAGGTATGGGATAAATTTCATTTTTACTGCCCATTCCTTCTGTTTGAATTCTTGAAGCGTCAATACCGTTATCCGTTAAATATTTCTTAATAACTTCCGCTCTGTCCGAAGACAATTTAAAATCCACATCGGTACTCGGAAACAAACCGTTTGTATGTCCTTCAAGTTCGACTGTAGCTTTCGAATTAAGCATCATAAATTTCAATAATTTCTTTTTCACATATTCCGATTTAGGAACGATGGTAATTTCATTTCCTTTAAAATAAATGACACCGAGTGTTTCATTATTCAGACCTTTTTTTACTTTATCAAGCGCAAAATCAACTTGTTTACTGTTAAGTTTATTGGCTTCTTGTGTTGAAAAAACTTTAAAATCCGGAAAATATTTATCAGCATAAACACACAATTCATATTTAGGGAAAGTGTTTTCTTGTGAATTTAACAAAATTTCCATTTCATAGGATCCTTTTTTTTCTGTTTGCGAAGACACAAATAAATTATTATTTCTGAGATTTCTCCATCGAATATCTGCTTTAAGCAGTTTTCCGTTTTTAGAATCGGTAATTTTTCCTGTAATTTTTATTGTTTTCAACTCTTTAAAGAATACCGTATGTCCTTTCCCGTTTCGATACAGATTATTAAGAGCCAAATAAAAAACATCCCCTTTACTTACCGGAATTCCTTTTTCAAAATCCGATTCATCTCCGCTGTATGACAATCCGGTTATTCCCTTGTCATTTGCAGGCGGATTAAAATTAGAACGAATCGGTTTAATTTTCTCTTCATTATATTTTTGGCAAAAATTCGGCTCATTCTTAAAAAGCATAAAATCATAATTATCTTTAGAATTTAAAGGAATAATATCAAATAAAAGAATTCCGCTTTTTTGTACTGCAAATTTATACCAAGTCGGGTGTTTTACTAATGTAAAATCATTTAACATGTTTCCTGTTTCAGCCGGTGCCGTTGTCGGTCCGAAAATATGAAATCTGGAAATATCCAAAGCTTGCTCACACGTTGATGTGTTACTGATATCAACTAAATTTTGTGCATTCACAAAAGCAGATGATAAAAAAATCAGCAAAACAGCTATAAAATTCTTTTTCATTTTCATTGAGTTTATAATTTATAGAATGATTTTATTAATAATTTCTGATAAAAACTTTTGCAGTCTTTATGGGAGAATTATCGTAAGTTTTTACTTTTAATATATACAAATTTGCTGCCATTCCGGAAGTACTCATAGATATTTCATCCGAATAAAATACTTTTTTTGAAATAGACTTTCCTGACAAATCAATCAATTCACATACAACAGGATAATTGATATTATCCTTTAAGAAAATTTTTAAAAACCGATCGGAAACTACAGGAATAATATCCTTAGATTGTTTTTCAATAGTAACATTTTTTTCATCAACAAGAAAATTCACATTATTATACTCATTTGATTGATTATTATTTATATGAATAAGAAAATCCGTTGTTTTTAAACCGGGAATTTCAGGATGAATAAAATAAGTTCCTTCGGGTATGTATTCAAAAGTAAATTTCCCGGAATTTTTATCAACAATTCTGAAATCCATCGGAATACCTGCTTCATTCAATAAGATAACCGGAATCGGTAAGCCATTAATTCCTCTGTACATTCCGTTGAATTTTATTTGCCCGGATATCATTTTTTCTCCGTAAAACGGATTCTGAAAAGACAATAAACTTATGTCAAAATTTAAATTATCTTTACGAATATCTCTGTTTAATGCTTTTTGCCATGAATATACTTTACCCGAATAAGTAGGAATATATTTCGGAAAATACAAAAAATCATAATTTAATTCGGGAATAACATATATGATATATTTCCCTGAATTGACATCGTTAAATTGAAAATTACCTTCAATTATTTCTTGATTCTTTGTTGAAGAGTAAGCAGATTTATTATTATTTAACAGATAAATTTGTCCTTTAGGAAGCAAATTGGTTCCGGCATATACGGAACCTGAAATAATATTTAGATTTTTCGATGATTTTGAAGTTTGAGAAACTGAAATTATTTTTTTTTCAGATAAAATTAAATCTTGAGTATTACTAATATTTTTAATTATACCTGATTGAAAAAAAGCATAGGAATTTAATTGTAAAGTACTGAATAATATTATTAATATAAATCTGTAATTCATTTTTTCAAATTAAAATAAGAACTTATATCTGAAACCGAAATTAATTCCGAAAGAATTAAACCTTGATATCAAAGGATAGTCCTTATAAATTGAATTTATATTTCTTCTTACATAAGCTGAAGTTATAAAGTCAAATCTGTCGGTAATGAAATAATTAAATTTAATACCGGCATAGATTGACAAATTAACTGCCGCAAATTTCGGTTTATTTTCCAAACTGTTTGTTTGAAATAAATCAGTCAAAGATACAATTTTTCCTTTGGAATTAACAAAAAAACTTGTAATAATTCCTATTTCAGGGCTGAATCTGAAGTTTGGCGTATAAAAACTACGACTGTACAGTAAAGGAATCTCAAAAAAAGTATATGAATTTTTTGCACGTTCATTATAAAAAGATTCTGTAGTATCAGCTTCCTGAATAAAGCTTGTATCTATAAACGTATTATATGTCGTATCTTTTAAATAATAATATACGGTATCACCTGTTGCAATCAATGTATCAATATTAATAAGAGCAACAGAATCAATTTGCATTTCAATTCCGGGATCAAAATGCATTTTAAGGATTGTATCAATTTGATATAACACAGATAGATTTGAAAAATCAATTCGGAAATTTGACATATTAATTCCGGAAGTAAAATTATGATTCTTATGATGAAAATTCAGATTTAATCCAATATTACTTCCCATTGAGGCATTTACCGCTTTGTTATTAATTTCTGAAACATCTTTATAAATTAAATCCGAATTGAATGTTTGAAAACTGTATAAGGGAGAGAATAAAAAATCCAAAGAAAACACATTTAACTTCTTTTTTTTATTCCTTTTAAACTTTTTAATCAAAAGGAAATCAGAATCTTGCATAACAATCTCACCATATCTCAGTTTTCCGGAGAGTGATAATAAAGAATCACTGAATTCAGTCTTAAAATTAGTATCAGAAGGAATGTAAAGAGTATCATATACAAAGGTGGTATCATAATATACAACTGTATCATATACAAAAATGGTATCTTTAACATCAGGAAATCCGTTTTTTTTATAATCGGTTATTTCCGGTTTAAAACTGCTAAAAATAAATGCAAATAAACCTAAAAAAACAAACATAAAAAAGCGAATAAATAAACTGAAATTATATTTGAGTTTATTATTCGTCGGTATTTTATTCCTGATAAAAAGATTCATCTTAGGTTTCTGAAAAAACCAAAGATATGAAAAAGTTTGAATTATTAATTAAGTGTATCTTTTATAATTATTTGTTTTTTAATAATTACATTTTTATGAACAGGTATTTCAACTTTAATTTTTACAGTTTCATTTTTATCAATTGCTTCAACGTTCTTTTCAGAAGAATCTTTTTCTGTTTTATCTTCTTCAATTTTTATTATTGAATTTATATCTGTTTGTGCAGATGTTGTATCTGAAACGTTTTCAATAATTTCTTTAGGGTTTGATTGTTTTTCGGTTCCGTATCGGTAAAAATAAACACCTGCCGTAATTGCCAGTATTCCGGAGATAACAGCAATATCTGTTTTTACATTCTTCAGACTGTTCAGTCCTTTAAATGATTTTGTTATGACACCGTTTTGTTCCAAATACATCTCCATTTCCTGCCATGATGTATGGGGTTGTTCCTTGTAATCTTCAACTGAATCTTTTACAAGTTTGTCAATAAAAAATTGATCATCTTCCATTCCTTTCTTAGTTTTGTTTTCTTAGTTTAATAAGTGCTTTTTTATATAATAATACTTTTAATTTCGCTCGAGCTCTTAACAATTGAGATTTTGAGGTTCCGATTGAAATATTCAATTCTTTTGCTATTTCTTTATGCATCATTCCTTCAATTACATACAGGTTAAAAACTGTTTTGAAACCTTCGGGTAACTCATTCATTATTTCAATAATCTCACAT
The DNA here is from genome assembly GCA_029932445.1 of Bacteroidales bacterium. Classification (GTDB taxonomy): domain Bacteria; phylum Bacteroidota; class Bacteroidia; order Bacteroidales; family JAADGE01; genus JAADGE01. Next base: position 8,273 of record JAOZQB010000015.1, read on the forward strand.
TGTTGAAATTTTGCATGTTTAATAACCGATTGCATATCTGACGGATTTAAATCTTCATTTTGTTTCGATTTATTCTCATCAGCTTCAATATAGTCAAAATTATCAGATACTATTTCTTTTTTATCTTTTCTAAGCTGGATTAATGCTGTATTCAAAGTAATTCTTTTCATCCAACCTTCAAATGATCCGGTGCCTTTATATTGATTAATTTTCGAAAAAATTGTTACAAAAGCATCTTGCATTACATCTTCAGCTTTGGCTCTGTCCTTAATATAACGTAAACATATACCCAAAAAATTATAAGCATATTTTTCAAAAATATATGCCTGAGCTTTTTTATTATATTGTTTACACTGTCTTATAATTTTTTTCGGGACAGTCATCAACTCAGTATTAAGATTAAAATTTATAAAAAGGTTGCAATTCTTTTTGAAATATCTTCAAATTTATGCAAAAATATAAAATGTGTCGTAATAATAAATTAAAAAACCACAACAAAAAAAATGCTTGCTGTGGTTAATTAATTTATCTAAACCCCGTAACGGCAATTTAGGACTTGTTAAAACATATTTTACATCATGCCGCCCATACCGCCCATGCCGCCTCCGGGAGGCATCATTGGTGCCGGATTATCTTCTTTTTGTTCAACCATTACGATTTCGGTAGTTAATAACATACCTGCAATAGAAGCTGCATTTTCTAATGCAATTCTGGTAACTTTTGTCGGATCAATAACTCCGGCTTTTAAAAGATTTTCAAAAACATCTTTTCTGGCATTATAACCGAAATCATCTTTCTCTTCTTTTACTTTTTGAACAATTACTGCTCCTTCTTTACCTGAATTTTTTGCAATTTGTCTTAAAGGTTCTTCAACGGCTCTTTTTATAATTTCAATACCGATTGTTTCATCTTCGTTTTCACCTTTAAGTTTATTAATGTTTTCAAGTGCTCTGATATAAGCAACACCTCCGCCGGGTACAATACCTTCTTCAACAGCTGCTCTTGTTGCACTTAAAGCATCATCAACACGATCTTTTTTCTCTTTCATTTCAACTTCGGAAGCTGCACCGACATAAATTACGGCAACACCGCCGGCAAGTTTTGCCAATCGTTCTTGCAATTTTTCTTTATCGTAATCAGAAGTCGTGTTTTCAATTTGAATTTTAATTTCATTTACTCTTGTTTTAATGTCTTCTGATTCACCGGCTCCGTTTACGATAGTTGTATTATCTTTATCCATTACAATTTTTTCGGCACTTCCGCACATTTCAAGTGTCGCTGTTTCTAACTTGAAACCTTTTTCTTCCGTAATAACTGTTCCTCCGGTAAGAATTGCAATATCTTCCAGCATGGCTTTTCTTCGGTCACCAAAACCGGGTGCTTTTACGGCAGCAACTTTAATGGTTCCTCGTAATTTGTTAACAACCAATGTTGTCAATGCTTCACCTTCAATATCTTCTGCAATAATCAAAAGCGGACGACCAGCTTGTGCAGCAGGCTCTAAGACAGGCATAATGTCTTTCATTGCAGATATTTTTTTATCATGTAATAAAATATAAGGATTTTCCATTACACTTAACATTTTATCAGTATCCGTAATAAAATACGGAGAAATATACCCTCTGTCAAATTGCATTCCTTCAACAATTTCAACATTTGTATCCATACCTTTTGCTTCTTCAACGGTAATTACGCCGTCTTTTTTTACAATTTTCATGGCGTCAGCAATATGTTTTCCGATTTCGGCATCATTATTCGCAGAAATTCTGGCAACTTGTTCAATTTTATCACTGTCAACATTGACCTCTTGAGATTGTTTTTTTAAACCTGAAACAACTTCTTTTACTGCTTTATCAATTCCGCGTTTTAAATCCATCGGATTAGCACCGGAAGTAACATTTTTTAAGCCTACATTAATGATTGATTGAGCTAAAACAGTAGCTGTAGTTGTTCCGTCTCCGGCATCGTCACCGGTTTTAGAAGCAACTTCTTTCAACATTTGTGCACCTACATTTTCATATGCATCAGGCAGGTCAATTTCTTTTGCAACGGTAACACCGTCTTTTGTTATTTGAGGAGCTCCGTATGATTTTTCAATTACCACATTACGACCTTTCGGGCCTAATGTTACTTTTACTGCATCTGCAAGTTGATCAACACCTTTTTTTAAGGCATCTCTTGCTTCAATGTCAAATAAAATTTCTTTAGCCATTTTTATCTTCTTTTATGTTTAATAATTACAATTTAGTTGTTTTGTTTTTTACATAAAATATGCCAATAAAATTTAAACTGCTTTTACGAATGTATTATTGACGAAAATGCAGTTTTAACAATTAAGATCAAATAACATACTTCTATATACCTGAATATAAGGAATATACATAATGAGAATAATTTTAATGATTTGTCAGAAAATACGACAATATGACACTGTAAAAAAAAAGCCGGTTATAAAACCGGCATTCAATTTTTTTAATCCGACATAACTATTTATTATTCGGTTGACTTGCATTATTTTTTTGATCTTCTTTTTTTCTGAATTCATCAACTTGCTGTTGAGAAGGAATATTCGGAATATCCGTTTGATTTAGTTCCATCAATTCTTTTTGAATTTTAGATTCCGGATTTTCTTTGGGTCTGTCAAGCGATAAACTTGCCGTTATACTTAACACGATTAATGTTATAGCTAAAGTCCAAGTTGTTTTTTCTAAAAATTTATTCGTTTGTACAACACCGCCCATTTGACCTCCTCCGCCGAATGTTGAAGATAATCCTCCGCCTTTTGAGTTTTGAGCTAATACAATCAGTATCATCAAGATACTTACAATAAAAATTAATACGATCGATAATGTTAACATATTTTAATTATTTTAATTTTTCAGTTTCTTTAATTTTGGATGCAAAGTAATCTTTTTTTTCCGGATTTTTCAAAATTAATTTTTCATAAATTTCAATTGCATCATTAAATTTCCCTTGATTAATATAAATACTTGCCATTAATTCGGTAACAATCGGTTTTTTTTCAATTGATTTTTTCTCAGCAAACTCAACGGTTTCATCGATTTTTTCTTCAGGTGAAGGTCGTTTTATCGGCTCTTCTTCTTTGACGAATTTATTTATTAATTCATTTTTTTTATCTTCTTTTTTTTCTGATTTTATTTCAGTATCAGGAGTTTTAGCGGATCTTTTTTTCTTAAAAGCTTCAATTCTTGCAAAAACACTTTCTGCTGCTTTTGCTTTTTCTTCAGCATCTTTTATTTCAACTTCTTTTTTTTCGGGTTTCTCAGAAAAAACTTCAGACTTTTCAACTTTTTCTTTCTTCTTTTCTTCAATAATAGAATCTTCTTTTTTTACCGATTCTGTTTCAATTGTTTCACTAACAACAATTTTTTCCTCTTTTTCTTTTATAACAGATTCTGCTGTTGCTTCCTTTTCAATATCAGAACCTTTGAGAATATCCTTTTTCTCTTCTTCTGTTTTCTCTTCATCAACTGTTTTAATTATCTGCTCTTCTTTTTCAGGGATATCATCATTTTTAATTTCCGTTTCTTGATCAATTAATTCAAAGACTTCCTCTGATTCATTTTCAGAAACATCTTCTTTTTTTTCTGAATCAATTTTAACACTTTCTATTTCAGATTTTGTCTCTGTCGTATCTTCAATTTCAAACTCAATATCATCATTTCCGGAAACTTCTTCAGATAAATTTTCATTAGTTTCTTCAATATGAATTTCTTCTGATTCCGTTATAATAATATTTTTTTCTTCAATTTGCGAAATTTCCGATTCTCCTGAAACAGAGTCTTTTTTATCATCTAAACCGGTTATATCTTCTTTAATTTCTATAAAGTTAAGATCTTCTTTTTTTGCCGGTTTTTTGGAACTTATAATTTTATCATAAATATCTTCAATCTTGGAATCGTCACCGGATTTTATATCTTCAGCAGGTGTATGTAATTCTTCAATGATGATTTTTTCCGAGCGTTTCTTTTTTTTAGTTGATTTTCCTTTTTTAGTCAAACTGCTTTTATCTTTTTCTTCTTCCGTAACAATTATTTGTTTCTTCTCTGAATCCGTCTTTCTCTCTTCATCAACAATTTCTTTCTCGGAAGTTTCTAATATTGTTTTATCTTCTGAAAAATTCGTATCAGTTTCTTCTTCAATAATAATTATATCATCCGAATTATCTTTTTCTTGAACAGGTTCTTCTTTCAAACTTTTTTTAACTGTTTCTTTTTCAGTTTCAGATTTTTCTTTTTTATCATCTTCGGAAGAGCCTATTTTTACAATATTGGTATAGGGATCACTTTCAATTATTACGTCATCAATCACAGATATAACTTCGTCCTCTTTTTCTGTTTTAGTTATATCTTCAAGTTTACCTTCAACGATTTCAATATTTTTATCTTCCGATTGTTCTTTAGCGAGTTTTTCTTGTTCACGACGTTTTAATTTTTCTTCCATGCGTTTTTCTCTTTCCAAACGTCTTATCTCTTTGCTATCTTCAGACTTTTCTTCGACAGAACTTTTTTTCGTTTTTTCTTTAACAGGACTTTCCTCGGTTTTTTCTTTCTCCAGCATTTCTTGTTCACGAGCTAAACGTCTTTTCTCCATACGATTTTCTCTTTCCAGACGTCTTTTTTCCCTTTCGGCTTTTTCTTTATCAAGATCACCTTCACTCATCTTTTCTTGTTCTTCTATTCGCCGTTTCAATTTTGCCTCCATCCGTTTTTCACGTTCGAGACGTTTTTCCTCCCGTTCAGTTTCTTTTCTTTCAGAAGCTGTTTCAGAAGGTTTTTCTTCTGTTTGAGGAAATAATTCAGCAATTTCTTCCGGCATCATTCCGATATTCAATTTATTTTTTCGCAATTCTTCAGTCAAAGGTTCAAAGAAATTTTTAACAATTTTTTTATGAATACTTGAACCGTGATGGGACAGTGTTCCGCCTTTTTGAACCATTCTCTTTAGTCGGCGATTCTGAATTCTTTCACGAATTTCTTTTCGTGTATCACTTTCTTCTTTTTTATCGGTTGATTTTTCTTTTACTTTTACTACAGGTGCAGAAAGATTAATTAACTTAAACAACAACTCACGATTCGGAACCGAGGAAGAAATTTTTGCAATTAAATTCTCATAATCCTCTGTATTTATGTTATGTGCAGCTTTAACATAAAGTAAATTTGCCGTATGAAAAAACGGATAAATTTCAATTAAAGATTTTATATTTTCAAAATCTTCACTTTGCATGTTATAAGGTGCATCAATGTAGTCAACAAGGTTTTGTATTTCCATGAATTCTGTTCTTTACCAGTTTACAACTGATTTATTAAAAATATCGTCTATTAGTTCATTTATTATCTCTTCAGAAAGAGCATCCTCTACATCTGTTAAAAGTTCAGTACTCAAATAATCTGAATATCGTGAAAAAGATGTGTCAAAATCAAATTTCGAATTATTTATACTTGTGTATTTAACATGAACCGTAATTGTCAATCTGTTTTGTTCTGCTTGTTCATCTTTAGTTATTGCAATCGGCTTTGTATCATAACCGGTAATTTCTCCTTCAAAAGTTAAATCACCGTTAAAATCAACTAATTCCAATTTTGTTTGAGAAGCAAATCTGTCTTTTAATTTTTCAGTAAATAACTGACTTAAATTCGGATTTATAATAGCTGCTCTGTTCGGAAAAAACTTAACATTCACAGTTTTATCTTTCGAATCAAGAGATGCTCCGGAAAATGAATAAATTCCGCATTGAGAAAACAAAACAGAAATTATAACAACTATTGATATTAAATTTTTATTCATCTATTATAAAAAAATCACAAATTCATATACTAAACACATCAAAATCACTTGGTTTATGTCGTTAAATCATATTCTTTTAATTTCCTGTACAAAGTTCGTTCCGAAATTCCCAATTCTTCGGCAGCATATTTCCTTTTCCCTTTATATTTTTCCAATGCTTTTTTAATTAATTCAATTTCTTTGTCTTTTAATGACAATGATTCTTCAATTATTTCTTCAGTCTCTTCAATAAAAGATTTATTCCCTGCAAATTTATTTTTTTCATTTACATTATCAATTATATTTTCCGAACTCGATATATAATCCGGTTGATGAATATTATTTGTCGATTTATCAAAAACTTTTGAAGGAACATTCACAGTTCCGGTATTTTGTTTAGTCACATCTTGAATTATCGTTTTCAATTCGTTTATTTCATTTCGCATATCAAAAAGGATTTTATATAAAATTTCTCTTTCTGTTGCAAAATCTTCTTTATTAATCGAATCTCCGTATATTACGGGTAAATTATGAATTTCATCGGGTAAGTATTTTTTTAATGTTTCTCCGTCAACGGCTCTTTCTTGTTCTATAACCGAAATTTGTTCGGTAATATTTTTTAATTGCCTGACATTTCCTTTCCAAGCATAATTCTCAAGAAGTAAAACAGCATTTTCTTTTAAACGAATGGGAGGCATTCGATATTTTTCAGAAAAATCCTGCGCAAATTTCCTGAATATCAGATGAATATCTTCTTTTCGGTTTCGAAGAGGCGGAATAATAATCGGAACAGTATTTAATCGATAATACAAATCTTCTCTGAATTTTCCGTTTTGCATGGCTTTTAATAAATTAATATTTGTTGCTGCAATAACACGAACATTTGTTTTCATTCCCTGAGAAGAACCGACTTTGATGTATTCACCTGTTTCTAAAACTCTCAATAATCGAACTTGAGTAGATAAGGGTAATTCCCCGACTTCATCTAAAAAGATCGTTCCGTTATCAGCTTCCTCGAAGTAACCTTTTCTGTTTTTTACGGCACCTGTAAAAGACCCTTTTTCATGCCCGAATAATTCCGAATCAATAGTTCCTTCAGGTATTGCTCCGCAATTTACGGCAATGTACGCATTATGCTTACGAGCACTGAGTTGATGAATAATTTGAGGAAATATTTCCTTCCCTGTTCCGCTTTCACCGAAAATTAAAACCGTTAAATCCGTCGGAGCAACTTGAACAGCAATATCAATTGCCCGATTTAAGACCGGAGAATTTCCGATAATTGAAAATCGTTGTTTAATTTGTTGTATTGTCATTTTAGTATATATCTAATTTAAATAATTAGTCTGCAAATTTGTCAATTTTATCAAAAAAATACAAACCGTGTAAAAATATGCATTAATTTTGTAATATTAAAGAATGAGTTTTAAAAATTGTGACATTTCAGCATAAAAAAATTCAACAATCTATGAATATTCTGGGAATTATACCTGCAAGATATGCTTCAACTCGTTTTCCGGGAAAACCTTTAGTTGATATTAAAGGAAAAACGATGATACGTCGTGTTTTTGAAAATTGTAAAGAATCAATTAATGATGTTATCGTTGCAACTGACAACAGCTTAATTGAAAAAGAGGTAAATCAATTCGGTGGAAGCGTTATAATAACTTCCGAAAATCATAAAAGCGGTACAGATCGATGTGCTGAAGCACTTGAAAAATATGAAAAAATAAGCGGAAAAACCTTTGATATCGTCATAAATATTCAAGGTGACGAACCGTTTATTCATAAAGAGCATTTAACGAAATTAATTGCATGTTTTAATGATTCGGAAACTGAAATTGCAACATTAATCAGTAAAACAGAATCTAATGCAGATATTTTTAATCCGAACAAACCGAAAGTTATTATTGATAATCGTAATTATGCAATATATTTCAGTCGATCACCGATTCCGTACTTGAGGGGAATAAAAAAAGAAGATTGGCATTTACATCATACATTCTATCAACACCTCGGAATTTATGCATACAGAAATAAAATTTTAAAAAAAATTACAAAATTACCGGTTTCCGGTTTGGAAATTGCGGAGTCATTAGAACAAAACCGTTGGTTAGAAAACGGGTTTAAAATAAAAACTGATATCACGTTTAAAAAAAATATCTCTGTTGATACACCTGAAGATTTAGAGCAATTAATAAAAATGTTTTTTTAATTTATGGAAACTTTTAAGAAAAAGCATCGTATAAAAAAATAAGACTGACGTTATGAAAAAATTTACACCTTTTATATTATCCTTATTTTTTATTCTTTCACTTAGCTACACTGCCTATTCTCAGGGCATGTCATATCATAAAACGAAACCTTCCGTTTTAATAATTCATGCGACTGTTTTAATATACCCTAATCCCGTAACAAATAATAAATTTTTTGTAAAATCTGAACAATTGATTAAAAAAGTTGAAGTAATGAATATTTTGGGACAAAATATTAAAACCGTCACTAATGAAACAAATGTACCATATAATATTTTAGTAGAAATCGGGAATATAAAAAAAGGAATGTATATGGTTCAAGTAACATTAGACACCGGTGAAAAGCTTATAAATAAAATTATTGTAAAATAATTATATTTTATTTATCGTAAATCGTCTGTTAAACAACACTTTACAAGATTTCTGATTTTTTTTCTAAAAAAAACACCTTTTTTTGAAACCTTTTTTGAAACTTCACGTATATGTTAATATAAAAGTTTAAAACTTTTTTGTTAACAGATAAAAAAAGTAGTAATAACTTGAATAATTTTTTGGTGTTTTTATGGTTTTAAAACCCGGCAGTTCTTGTCGGGTTTTTTATTTTTGGGATAAAAAATATGTCTCCTCATTATCAAGATTCAAAAAAGAATACTTTTTCTTCAAATTTTCAATATCTTTAAGAGAGGAAATTATAAATTTTTTACTTTGTTCTGTTCCGGAATTAAAAAGTTTATGATTTCTTGCAGAAATTATTTTTTGAACTTTATCAGCCAGCATTTCTGTTTCATCCGAGAAAAAAAAAGTTTTAAAAAAATCGAAAATATAGGTAGTTGCCTGTTCATTAGGATGAACTAAATCTGAATTGTAAAACCGGTAATCACGCAAATCATCATTTAAAATTTCATAAGCAGGAAAATAATAGGTATTTGAATTGTTTTTGATTATTTTCTCGATTGCGGTTCTTAAAATTGCTTTACTTAAAAAATTCTCGGAAAATCCGTCTTTTAAATGTCTTACGGGACTGACTGAAAAAATAATTTTTAATTTCGTGTTAATCAATCGTATTTTATCTATGAACTCATTAAATACAGATACGATTTCATGTTCATTTAATATCCGTTTTTCAAATTCAGAAGCAGGTACTTTATGACAATTAGCAACAATTTTGTTAGTTTTAACATGAGAATAAATCCAAGCAGTTCCTAATGTAATAAAAAGGAAATCAGTATCTTTCAAAAACTTTAAAGAATCTGATATTGAAATATTTATCAAATCTAAAGTTTTTTCCTTTACAGTTTGAGAAAATTTTCCGTGATGATAAAAACTGTGCCAATATTCATTGAAAAAAAACAAATCAGAGTCTTTAAATTGTTTATTTTCAACTATAAAATCAAGTGATTGAACGACAGAAATCGGATTGTAAATTATTCCGAAAGGATTAATGTTTACTTTAAATTTTAAATTTTTTAATTTATTTCCGATGTTTTCGGTAAAGCAAGAACCGATAAACATCATTTTAGAGTGATAAGAGATATCAAAATCGAACGATTTTGCCTTCATTACTGTTCTGAATGTTTTTGAATCCATTTTATTATGTTTCTTCAAAGATAAAAAATATTAAGTAAACCGCTAAAAGAAACAGTTTGACAGAATAAATTTTTTATAAATTTATATTTAAAATCCCTCCACGAAATAACGATTTAAAATAATGTCAATTGAAAAAAAATCTATATAAAAATTCAATAATAAATTGAGTTTTTTTTCTTCATTTTTTAATTCTGTAAAATAAATTTGTTCGTAAAGAAAAAACGTTGTAATTTAACGTTTTAGAAAATATTTAACTTTTTTTTGAAGGAAAAATCACAAATAATAAATCTTAGATTCCAAAAATATATTGCCGATAATACGGCAAAAAGGCTTAATACATTAATACCGGTAGCTATATTATTGTTAATTCTTTTGGTTTTTTCTGATATATATATAAGACACAGTATACATGCAACCTATACTCGCATTATTCCTATTTCTTTAGCTGCTTTTTTATATTTATACAATAAATTTCAACCGAAAATTTCAATTAAAAAGGTTGTTTTATACAATATTTTTCTTGTCTCTATTCCGGCAATGATGTTTGCAAAATATCTGATACATCACGGAACCGAAACAAATACAACTAACATTTTGAGTATTATTGTCGCAATTTTAATTATTTCATTGGAAGTCAGGGCAAATATAGTATACTCATTACTAATTTTTTTTATTCCTCCTATTATTTTCGCTTTTATTATATATTTGTTTTATCCGATTTCAGAAAAAGAACTATTATCTTTAATTAATATCTTAATATTTCTAATTGTCGGTTTTATTATTAATAAAATTCAAAACAATTACAGATTTAAAACCTTTGTCTCAAATTATTTGCTGAATATTGAAAAAATAAAACTAAAAGAATCAAATGAAAAATTGAATCAACTTAAGAACAAACTTGAAGATATGGTCGAAAAAAAGACCTTAACTTTAAAATATGCTTTGGAAAAAGCAAAAGAAAGCGATGCTCTTAAAACGCAATTCTTACTCAATATTTCACATGAATTACGTACTCCGATGAATGCTGTTTTAGGGTTTAACGATATTGTTTCCAAAAAAAATCCGGAATTAAAAAAAGAATATGATATTATTGAAAACAACTTGAATTTATTACTGAAAACAATTGAAGATATTATTTTACTGTCACAACTTCAATCCGGTCAAATCGGACCTGAATTGAGCAAATTTTCGGTTAATGAGTTTAACAAAATAATTCTTGAACGACTAAAAACTCATGTTAAAATAAGCAATAAACCTATTTCTGTTGAATTTACGAGTCAATTAGAAGATGATTTAATTATTTATTCCGACAGACAAAAATCTGAAATTATATTTAAACAAATTATTGATAACGCCGTAAAATACACTGATTCAGGTACTATAATATTATCATGCAAAAAAAAATCAGACAATGAGATTCAATATTCTGTTTCAGATACCGGAATCGGTATTTCTTCAGATGAGTTACCTCATATTTTTGACACATTCCGTAAAGCAGAAAAAAAAGATAAATTATTCGGCGGAACCGGTATCGGATTGTCAATTGCAAAACAACTGACAGAATTATTAAAAGGTAAAATTTCTGTTAAATCATTTCAAAATAAAGGAACAACGATTACAATAATCTTAAGAACATCTGTATCTTATTGATAATCTGCTAATAAAAATATTATTTTTTCTATATCAGAAATTAATTTCTATATTTCGAGTACTTATTTTAAATAATTTCTCCGATGTCAGTATATGATTATAAAATCCGAAAATTAACTGATTTAAAACGATTACCGGAAATAGGTCGATTAATACACGACACTTTTATTGAATCAGGTCTTATTTCGACTAAATGTAAAACACCTGTTGATTTATACCCGCATTTAAACTTTATAAAAGAAACCACCATTCTAACTGTCGAATTAAACGGGAAAATTATTGGCACAAATTCCATGACACTTGACGGACCTGCAGGATTACACACCGATTATTATTTTAAAGAAGAAACCGATTTTATAAGAAAAACTGAAAATACTGTTTTAGGAAGTTCATGGCGAATTGCTACATCTCATGAATACAGAAATCACATCAAATTATTTTTAGATCTTATTCAACAGAGTTTTTTTATTGCTAAAGAAAAACAAATAGAAACCTGCCTCTTTGTTTTTGCTGAAAAACATGAAGCGTTTTACAAAAAAATGCTTGATGCCGAAACCATTGCTAAAAAAAAATACACTAAATTTCCGTATAATAATGTTACTTTTGTATTAATGAAAACGAATACCGAAAATTCACAAAAACATTTATCTGAATTATTTACAAGAAGAAAGTTTTATTAAGATGCTTCAAATTCTTTACGAAGATAATCACATTATAATCATTAATAAAAAATGCGGTGATATTGTTCAAGGTGATAAAACCGGGGACAAAACACTTGCCGATGAAGTAAAACAATACATCAAACAAAAATACAATAAACCGGGTGATGTTTTTCTCGGAATTACACATCGCTTGGATCGTCCTACAAGCGGAATTGTTATTTTTGCCCGAACAAGCAAAGCACTTTCGCGTCTTAATAAAATGTTTGCCGAACAAAATATTAAGAAAACATATCTTGCCGTTGTTAATAATAACCCGCCGAAAATAAAAGATACACTAACACATTTTCTTGTCAGAAACAGAAAACAGAATAAATCTTATACAAATAATAAAGAAAATGCAAACTCAAAAAAAGCAAGTTTAAGCTATGAAATGCTTGCCGAATCTGACAAATTCTTTCTTCTTAAGATTCAATTACATACCGGCAGACATCATCAAATACGAGCACAACTCGCAAAAATTGATTGTTATATAAAAGGTGATTTAAAATACGGTTTTCCGCGTTCCAATCCTGACGGCGGGATTCATTTGCATGCTTATAAAGTTGAATTTATTCATCCGGTAAAAAAAGAGCCGATTAAGATTATTGCAAAACCGCCTGATGATGTTTTGTGGAATTATTTTTATGAGATTATTATAAAATTAGAAAAGCCGGAATAAAATATCCCGACTTTAATAAAATGAATTTCTTTATTTGTTAATATTCCAACCCGTAATAATCCATTACTTGGTAATAATTGTTAACATCAACACCGGCTTTGTCAAGATTATACAAAATTTCTTGTTGCGGATTAAGAGATTTATTTGAGCTTGAAGCAGGAATGATAACGTAACGCAATTTTGCATTTGTATTCGGCGTAAAATTAGTTTCTGCCGAATACCACCATTCGATACCTCCGGAAAAAATACTAAAATTGACACTTACAATACCGCTGCCGCTATCATCATACGAAAAAGGCAATGCATATATAAATTGTTCCAAACCCGTCCAATCGGCATAAGATAACACAACGCCGGAGCTCATTATATCCGAAGTGATTGTCGCATCCGAATAATCAAATGTCCCGTAGATTGCATTTGTTTCTGACCAAACAGGTGTAATCCAAGCAGATGCCGTAACATTGGCATTACCGTCTGTTCCGTCTGCACCGTCTGTTCCGTTAATACCGTCTGTTCCGTCTGCACCGGCAGGTCCTGCGGGACCGATTTCACCTTTACAAGATACAAAAGCTGTAATAACAGCTAATAAAATGACATACATTAATTTTGAAATTGTTGTTTTCATGTTACTTTTTTTAAAATTAATTAATAAATTATTTGTTATGTATTATGTGTACCGCCTGTAAACGGTTATGAACACCTAATTTTTTATAAATATTTTTCAAATGAAATTTTACGGTATTTTCGCTAATATCACAATGCTCGGAAATAGATTTATTAGACAATCCCTTTTCCAACAACAAGCATATTTTCAGTTCTGTTTTCGAAAGACTATTTTTCAGTTCCGTATTCATTTACAAAATATTTTCTGCAAATATCTGAACTGTAATTGATTTATTTCCCACCCGATTGGGTAGTTTTTATAAAAAATGAAGAAATTTTGATAAAAAAGTTAAAACAACAATTAACCGGCAATTTTATTTCGAGCTTCTACTCTGTTTTTTACATCCAATTTTAAATAAATATTTTTGATATGAAACTTAACGGTATTTTCGGAAACAAAAATTTTATCGGCAATTTCAGAGTTTGATTTACCCTCACCTATCAAAACCAAAACATCCGTTTCACGCTCGGTAAGTTGGTGCTTTTTTGAAAATTCTTTTAAATTAATTTCATTTCCGTTTGTTTGTTGCAGATTTAAATCTTTTATTCTGAGAATGTATTTTTGTATTTCAAATTCCATTTTATTAAGTTTATGCTTCGCTTTTTGTTTAAAAAAATAAGCAATCCCCATAATTAAGATAAGCATCAACAAAAGTGAAATTATTAATAAATTTCGCACTTTCAGTTTTTGTTTTTTTGTATTATTCTCTTCATTCAAAAGTTTAATCTTATGTTGTTTCTTTTCGGTTTGATATTTAATTTCAATATCGGCAATTTTTTCTTTTAATTCGATATCGGTTAAACTGTCTTTAAGAAGATAATACTGTTCGCAATATTTCAAAGCCGATTTATTTTTTCCGATAATTTTATTTATTTGAAAATACTGATAATAAATATCGGGTAAGTTTTCAAATAACTTATATTCATTACATAAATTCTCGGCTTTTGTCAATTGAAATAAAGCATCATCATAATTCTTCTGTTTATATTTAATTTCCGATAATGTAATTAATGAAGAAATAACACCACTCACATCATTAATTTCAGTCTCCAGATGAATTGACAAATCAGCATTTTTTTCAGCTTCAATAAAATTCTTTTCACATAAAGCAATTTTTGCAAGATTTATATAGGCAGCTGCCATCCCTCTTTTATACCCGACATTTTCACTTATCTCCAATGTTTTAATATAATTTTTTCGTGCATCATCCAACTTTAAATTTGTGAAATACAATTCCCCGATTGTATTATAAAAACTTGCTTTCGTATCCGAATTCTTAACCTTATCAATATATTTCGAAGCATTTTTGCAATAATCAAATGCTCTTTCCGTATTATTTATTGAATTGTAATACTGAGCAATATGTAAATTCAGACCGACAATACTGTTTATGTAATTTATTTCTTCACTATATTTTAATGCTTTAATCGTACTTTCAATGGCTTTTTGAAAATCGCCGCCGTATTCGTAGCAAATACCTTCATTTTGATTCAATTCTATAAATTCAGCAGTATCTTTTGTAATTTCAGTTAACTCAAGACCGAGTTTATAATAATAATGTGCTGAATCCAACTTACCTGTAATTGTATATGCAATTCCGAGATTATTTGCAGAAATTGCTGCCATTCTTTTATCATCAATTTCTGTATTAATTCTTAATGCTTCTTTATGATATTGCTTTACAGATACATAATCTCCTTCATAATCATAGGCATAAGCAATATATTGTAGGATTTTTGCCATCTTCGATTTGTTGCCGGTTTGCTTATAAAAAACGAAAGATTGTTGAAATAATTCTAATGCTTTGTTTTGATTTGAAGAATCATCGGAATAAATTTTCCCTGTTTCAAATAAAGAATCAGCTTTTTTTACCTGCAATTCTTTTTCTGGATTGCTTATTTGTTCAGATTTATTTTGATTACAATATACAACAACGAAAAACAATAAAGTAAAAATAATGAATTGAATTGGTTTTTTCATAAATTTAATTAATTCGTAAATTTAAAAATACTTATTTTGTTATAACAGATTATTTTAATTTTATTAAACATATTCACATATTTTTTACAAATAAATTAAGAGTTTTATATCCTTTTTCAAATTTTCTTTCTTTCTTTACAACCATAAATAAAATTATGAACACATTTGACCTTGTAATAATCGGAAGCGGAGCTGCAGGATTTTCTGCCTCATCAAGAGCACTTGATTATAAAAAAAATGTGTGTATTATTGAAACAGGAGAAATCGGCGGAGCCGGAATTATGAACGGTGCATTAGTATCTAAAACATTGTGGGAATTGTCTTCCGATTATGCCATTGCTTCAAAAGTGAACAGAGGATACAGAGCGTCTGCTTTA
>JAOZQB010000145.1 GCA_029932445.1 Bacteroidales bacterium
GGCAATACGCACAAGAGATGAATGCCGAAGTAATGAAAAAACACATTGATTTATATGTTAACGAGTTTTCGCTTAATTTGGGACAAGAAGGTAAAAAAGCAATAAAAACATTGTATTCAGAAGCCGAAAAACTAAATTTAATCCCGAAAATTCCGAAGGATATTTTTATTGATTGATATGAACTTTCCGAAAGTTTAAATCTTTCGGAAAGTTATTCATTCATTAACCTTTCAATATCTTCAATTTCAATAGGTTCATCTGCAAGTAAATCAATTTGACCGTTTTCGGTTACTAAAATATCATTTTCAAGGCGAATACCGAAACCTTCTTCTTCAACGTAAATTCCCGGTTCGCAACTCATAAGCATTCCGGCTTTAAAAACCGTGTCTTTGGTTCCTACATCATGAACGTCCAAACCCATAAAATGCGAATTGCCGTGCATAAAATATTTCATTCTTACGCTATCTCTTTTTTCTTTGTTGTCAATCTCGTTTTGTTTTGCCAAACCCAAATTTACGAGTTCTTTTTCAATTAATCGGTTAACTTCTTCGTTCACTTTATTAATTGTATTTCCCGGTTTTATCAATAAAGTTGCTTTTTTCATCACGCGCAAAACGGCATTATACACCTCTTTTTGTCTGTCGGTAAATTTCCCGCTCACGGGAACGGTTCGCGTGGTATCGGCAGCATAATTTCCGTATTCCGCACCGAAATCCATAAGGATTAAATCACCGTCTTTACATTCTTTGTCATTGGATACATAATGCAATACGCAATTGTCTTTTCCTGAAGCAATAATCGGTTGATAAGCATGACCACCGGCACCGTTTCTTAAAAATTCTGCGGTAATTTCTGCTTCAATTTCATATTCTTGCACACCCGGTTTTATAAATTTAAGAATTCTGTGAAATGCTTTGGTTGTTATGTTACAAGCTTTTTGGATAAGTTCTGTTTCTTCAGGTTCTTTTTGCAATCGGAGTTCTGTTAACAAAGGCGCCGAGCGTTCATAATTATGTAAAGGAAATTTTTCTGTTATTTCATTTATAAAACGAATGTCTTTATAAGGCACGGGAGTTTCAAATTTCGGATTTTCATTTTTATTTAAATAAACGGTTTCCGAAGCAAGCATCACTTCTTGCAATATCATTTTAAATTCGCTGATATACTTTATGTTATCAATACCCGAAATAGTTTTCGCTTCTTCTTTTGTTAATTTATGACCTTCCCAAATTTCAAGTGTTTTTTCGGGTTTTAGGATAAAAAGAATTTCTTCGAACTCTTTTTTATATCCTTTGCTGATGATTAAAACAGATTTTTCTTGTTCAATTCCGGTAAGGTAAAAGAAGTCGGAATTTTGCCTGTAAGGAAAAGTTTGATCACCGTTTCGCGGCATTTCATCATTTGAATTTATAATTGCTACGGATTTATTTTTCAATAGTTTAAACAACTTATTTCTGTTTTTTATAAACAGTCGGGATTTAATTTGAGAATATTTCATTGAAATAAATTTTTATTAAGAATGATTCTAAATAGTATCTGAAATGTTAAGGAACATTTTTATTAGATGTAATTATCTATATTTTTGTGTGTTTTCACAAAAGTATTTAAAAAATAATAATAAATTAAATTCTATGAGTAATTTTATTAATTCATCTATCGGGAAAAAACTTATTATGAGTATCTCCGGATTATTCTTAATAGTGTTTTTGTTGGTTCATTTAACGGCAAATTTATTTTTGCTGTGGGGAAGTGACGCGTTTAATATGTCGGCACATTTTATGGGTACAAATCCAATTATTAAGATTGTGGAGCCGATTTTAGCATTGGGATTTTTTATTCACATTTTATACAGTTTAATTGTTCAGTTTAAAAACTGGAAATCACGACCTGTTAAATATGCGAAAGTTAATCAAAGAGATGCCAGTACTTGGGCATCAAGAAATATG
This sequence comes from Bacteroidales bacterium, assembly GCA_029932445.1. Lineage (GTDB taxonomy): Bacteria > Bacteroidota > Bacteroidia > Bacteroidales > JAADGE01 > JAADGE01. The sequence goes on from JAOZQB010000145.1 coordinate 1,947, forward strand.
ATTTGGCTCGGTTTGTTTATTTTTGCCTTTTTAATTATTCATGTTATAAATTTCTATTGGATTATTAAGTTCGGTGATCCCGGTACCGTTATCGTAAACGGTGAAGAAATGGAAGATGCTTATACTTTAGTAATCGATTTATTTACGTCAAGCGGCAGTTTGGCATATATCTATTCCGGAATTTATATTATCGGATTTATTGCTCTCGGTCTTCATTTGCATCATGCACTTTGGTCCGCATTTCAAACCATTGGGTGGAGCAATATCAAATGGCGTAAGATTTGGACTGTTATCGGTGATATTTATGCAATTATAATTGCAGTCGGTTTTTCAATTATTCCGATTTATTTTTTATTCATTAAGTAATTATATTCATACAGAATAAATTCTCAGTATTATGGCAAAATTAGATTCAAAAGTTCCGGAAGGAAAACTTAAAGATAAATGGAGCAATTATAAAGCTCATCAAAATTTGGTAAATCCTGCCAATAAAAGAAAAATTGACGTTATTGTCGTCGGAACAGGTCTTGCCGGCGGTGCTGCTGCCGCAAGTTTGGCAGAAATGGGTTTTAAAGTAAAAAACTTTTGTTACCAAGACAGCCCGCGAAGAGCACACAGTATTGCTGCACAAGGCGGTATCAATGCGGCAAAAAATTATCCGAATGACGGTGACACTATATATCGTTTGTTTTACGATACGATTAAAGGAGGCGACTATCGTTCACGAGAATCCAATGTTTATCGTTTGGCGGAAGTCAGTAATGAAATTATAGACCAAGCGGTTGCACAAGGCGTTCCCTTTGCAAGGGAATATTCAGGCTATCTTGCAAATCGTTCATTCGGAGGTGCTTTGGTTTCCCGAACATTTTATGCTCGCGGACAAACAGGACAACAACTTTTGCTTGGTGCATACAGTGCCTTATCTCGACAAATCGGATTAGGAAATATCGAAATGCATAATCGTTCTGAATTAATGGACATTGTTGTTATTGACGGTAAAGCCAGAGGAATTGTTACAAGAAATTTATTAACCGGTGAAATTAAAAGTCATTTCGGCCATGCTGTTGTATTAGCAACCGGCGGCTACGGGAATGTTTTTTATTTATCAACAAATGCAATGGGTTCTAACGGAAGTGCCATTTGGAAAGCATATAAAAAAGGGGCATTTTTTGCTAATCCGTCTTTTATTCAAATACATCCTACATGTATTCCGCGTCACGGTGAGTTTCAATCGAAACTGACTTTGATGTCGGAAAGTTTAAGAAATGACGGAAGAATATGGGTGCCGAAGAAGAAAGAAGATGCTGAAGCCATCAGAGCAGGGAAAATGCGACCGGAAGATATTCCTGATGAAGACAGAGATTTTTATTTGGAAAGACGTTATCCGGCATTCGGGAATTTAGTTCCCAGAGATGTTGCGTCCAGAGCCGGAAAGGAAAGAACGGATAACGGATTCGGAATAGAAAAAAACAGTACCGGGGAAGGTGTTTATCTTGATTTTAAATATGCAATAGACAGACTTGGTAAGGATGTCATTGAAGCACGTTACGGAAATTTATTTCAAATGTATGAAAAAATTACGGATGAAAATCCGTATAAAACTCCGATGCGAATTTATCCTGCGATTCATTATAACATGGGTGGTCTTTGGGTTGATTATGAATTGCAATCGACTATTCCCGGATTATTTGTTGCAGGAGAAGCCAACTTCTCCGACCACGGAGCAAACAGGTTAGGAGCTTCTGCATTAATGCAAGGTTTAGCTGACGGTTATTTTGTATTGCCTTATACCATTCAAAATTATTTAGCTTATGAAATTACAAATCCGAGAATGAATCCGGAAGAACATCCCGAATTTAAAAAAACGGAAGATGAGGTAAAAGCCCATATTACAAAATTAATGTCTGTTAACGGAAATAAATCGGTTGATTATTATCATCGAGAATTGGGAAAAATTGTATGGGAACACATCGGTATGTCAAGAAATGAAAAAGGATTGAAAGAAGCTATTAAGCTGATTAAAAAAATGAAAAAAGAATTCTGGGCGAATGTTCATATTCCCGGAAATACCGATACGGTAAATCCCGAATTGGAAAAAGCAAACAGGGTTGCTGATTTTATTGAAATTGCTGAACTTATGGCTCTTGATGCTTTAAACAGAAATGAATCTTGCGGCGGGCACTTAAGAACGGAATATACAACCGAAGAAGGCGAAGCAATGAGACGCGATGATGAATATATGTATGTTTCGGCATGGGAATATAAAGGTGACGATAAAGACCCTCAATTGAATAAAGAACCTTTGCATTACGAAGAAATTGAAGTTAAAACTCGTAATTATAAAACAGCGTAAGCATTCAGCATTACGGTTTTATTAATTTTTAAAATATAAAATTATGGCTCATAAAACAATAAATATAAAACTCAGAGTTTGGCGACAAAAAGATGCCAAATCAAAAGGCGGTTTCGAGAAATATGAATTAGAAAATATTTCAGTTGACAGTTCATTTCTTGAGATGATTGATGTGCTGAATGAAAAATTAATCAGCGAAAATAAAGAACCGGTTGCATACGATCACGATTGTCGCGAAGGTATTTGCGGAATGTGCAGTTTGTTTATTAACGGACGTGCTCACGGACCCGACAATTTGATTACAACGTGTCAATTACACATGCGGAAATTTTCCGACGGTGAAACTATTACCATTGAACCTTGGCGTGTCGGCAGTTTTCCGATTATTAAGGATTTAATGGTTGACCGAACGGCTTATGAAAAAATAATGCAGGCAGGCGGTTTTGTTTCTGTTGCAACAGGCGGTGTACCGGATGCAAATTCAATATTGATTCCTAAAGATGATGCAGAAGAAGCAATGGATGCTGCAGCATGTATCGGATGCGGTGCTTGTGTGGCAACTTGTAAAAATTCTTCGGCAATGCTTTTTGTTGCTGCAAAAGTATCTCAATTGGCATTGCTTCCTCAAGGTAAAATTGAAGCAAGCAGAAGAGCAAAAAATATGATTGCTAAAATGGATGAACTCGGTTTCGGAAACTGTTCTAATACAGGTGCATGTGAAATGGAATGCCCGAAAGGAATTTCATTGGCACATATTGCACGATTAAATCGCGAGTTTTTGGTTGCCGGATTGAAAGCTTAATACATTATAATATTTTTTATTACCGTGTCGCGATGTAGTGTGGCACGGTTTGTATAAAGAGCAAAAATTATAATTGTTAAACAAAATGAACCTGATTTCGGAAACTGCTCAAATACAGGTGCATGCAAACCGGAATGCTCAAAGGAATTTCATTGGCACATATTGTTCGTTTGAACAGAGAATTTTTAGTAGTGAATATAAAAGTTCAGTAAAGATTATTATAATTTGCGAAGAGGGTGTTTTAAACCTCCTCTTTATGCTTCAAATTCATTTGTTCACAAAGACAAGTAAGGTTTTAATATTTTATAATCCTGAGTCCGCTCCGAAAAGACGTATCATGCAATTTTAGCCCTGACAGGGTTTTGCTGTCAAACTGAAAATAAACTGATTAATCTTTCTGCTTTTTATTAATTAACCCTGTCAGGGGTTTTTCGGAGTAGTCTCAATTACGGAAGCGATAAGTTTTGAAAATGATATAAACCGGTTAATCAAAACCTGATATAATTGATTTAAAATAGTATTAATTTCAGGAGTATCTGAGATTATTTTATAATTTTGAAAATTATTTTATGCACAAATCAATACGAAATATAGGCATATTCGCTCATGCTGATGCCGGTAAAACAACCCTTACCGAACATTTTCTTTTTGAAAGCGGGAAAATAAAAACTATGGGAAATGTTGATGCCGGCACAACTCAATCCGATTTCTCGGAAGCGGAAAAGTTAAGAGGTATTTCGGTTCGATCTTCCTATACAAGTTTTGTTCGGAAGGATGTTCAAATTAATTTAATTGATACTCCCGGGCATGTTGATTTTTCCGCAGAAGCAGAACGAAGTATCAGAATTTCGGATGCTGCCGTGTTAATTATTTCTGCCGTTGAAGGCGTTCAGGCACATACGGAAACAATTTGGAATGCTTTAAAAGAAAGACATATTCCGGTAATCTTTTTTATTAATAAAATTGACAGGGCAGGAGCCGATACACAGCTTGTTATCGAAGAAATTGAAAAAGAATTAACACAATCAACAGCGATTTTGCAAGTTGCGGGAAATGAGGGTGAAGCAAATGCAAGTATTAAATCTGTGTGGAATGAAACCGGTTTGAATGAAAAAACACTTGAACATCTGGCGGAATATGACGAAGAGTTGTTAGATTTATACCTGGACGAAAAGGAAATTGAATTTGAAAAAGCGGATTTTTCTCTGAAACGTGCAGTTGGTAATGCCGATATTTTTCCGATTTTAATCGGCTCGGCAAAATATTCGACAGGTATAAAAGAATTGCTGAATGCACTTGTTCATTATTTTCCGGAACAAAAACAAATGTCTGAAAAAAATCTTTCTGCATTGGTATTTGCAATTTCACATGATAAAATATCTGGTAAAATTGCTCATGTAAGAATTTTTGACGGAGCAATAAATAATCGTGAAGTCGTTAAAAATCATACACGTAACATTGAGGAAAAAGTTACCCAAGTGAGAAAATATTTTGCCGATTCGTATGAAGATATCGGAACCGTTTCGGCAGGAGATATTGCCGGTATCTGCGGTTTTAAACATGCCGAAGTCGGTGATATTTTGGGTTCTCCTTCTGAAAAAATCCCCGAAAATATTTCTTTGAAAACACCGCTTTATACGGTTCAAGTTAAACCTGTACAAGAAAAAGATTTTGCAAAACTTGCTTATGCCTTGCAAGATTTATCGTCAGAAGATCCGAATCTTGATTTTGTTTGGTTTAAGGAAGAAAAAGAATTGTATACAAATATAATGGGTTTTATGCAAATGCAGATATTAGAAAGTATTTTGGAAAACAGATTTAATATACAAGCAAAATTTGAAGAACCGACGGTTATTTATAAAGAAACTCCGTCGAAATCGGGTGAAGGATTTGTAAGATATTGGATGCCGAAACCCTGTTGGGCAATTTTAAAGTTTAAAATAGAACCCGGAGAAGCCGGAAGCGGTATTGTATATCAATCTGATATCAGTGTTGATGATGTGCAGCAAAAATATCAGAATGAAGTTAAACGAACAATACCCGAAGCTCTGAAACAAGGAATTAAAGGATGGGAAGTTACGGATATTAAAATAACCTTAATCGAGGGCGAAGATCATCAAATACATTCGCGTTCGGGAGATTTTGCAATTGCAACACCGATGGGTATTATGGACGGTTTAAAAAATACCGGAACAACTCTGTTAGAACCATTTATCTCTTTTAAAATATCGGCTCCCGAAGAATCGCTGG
>JAOZQB010000146.1 GCA_029932445.1 Bacteroidales bacterium
CTAAAAAGTGCTGTTATAAGTAACAGTTGCTAAACACCTTACAACAACCAACGCTATTCTAAACTAAAGCCAAAAAAATGTAGAACCAATGCACGTAACTGTCATATAAATAAGAAAATAAAGACAGAACAGGACGAACTTGAAATAAAAGTTCCTTGAGACAGAAAATCAAAATTTGAACCGCAGGATAGTTCCTAAGCGAAGTCATTTGTCAAAAGGGACAGAATTAATTATCTCTCCGGATGCCATAGGAATGATTAATTTCGATATCGAAGAACAATTAAGAGAATTTTATGGTTCTGTGTTTTAATATCATCGATTTCAATCATAACAGACAAAGTTATCAATGATGTTATTGCATAGCAAAATCGCCCTCCGTAATCAGTTTGTTTGGTTGTCTTCCCGGATGCAATCGGTTTTAAAGACAGGGGAAATCTTGGATTATACAGTTATAAAATAAACCTTAATTTTCCGGTTTGTTTTTTAGTTGTATTACCGGCAACAGAATTTTTTTAATATTAAATTTCATTTTTTCAAATTAATAATTCAGTTATTATTAAAAGGTAAAAAACATCTTACATCTTTCCGTTACGAAAAATAGAAATGAGAAGCCAAAATCCTAAAACAGTTGCCGCAATGAACCCAATAAGACCAATAACAGGAATATCATGCCACAATGGAGGGATTTTAGAATGAACAATTAAGGAAGACCCGATTGTTATAGATGCTAAAACAATAGCAAAAGTAATTCGATTACTTATTCTCTCATGAGAACGGAGCATAGGGTCAAGTCCTTTATGCTCAATATCCATTTTTATTGTACCGTTTTTTACTTTCTCGATAATCTCTCTAATCTCAAAAGGCAATTCTTTCAATAGTTGCAATAATTCTTCGGATGAAATAAAAAAGTCTTTTGCTATTTTACGGATTTGCAAACGCTCCTTTATTATTTTCTTAATATAAGGTTCTATTTGTTTTGCTATATTATAATCAGGATCGAGCATTTCTCCGTTTCCCTGTAGCAATAGTAATGATCTACCCAATAAATATAAGTCAGATGGAATTATTAAATTGTTTTCCGGGAAAAATTTTACTGCATCGTTAATTAAAGCTCCCATTTCCATATGCTCTAATGACTGATTAAAATACCTGTCAATTAGTTCAGTTATTTGTAACTCTAGTTTTTGTTTGTTTACTTCACCATCTGATTCGCACAATCTCAGCAAAGATCTTATAATTTTATCCGTATCACGATTTAATGCTCCGGCAACTATTGAGGTAATCAACTCTTTTGTAGAATTAGTTATTGTTCCCATCATTCCGAAATCAAGGAAACAAATTGTGTTTTTAGGTAATATCAGAATATTTCCGGGATGAGGATCGGCATGAAAAAACCCAAATTCAAATATTTGCTTTAGTACAAGATCAGCTCCTTTTTTTGCAATAATTTTTTTATCTGAAGAATTAGCATCAAGGTTTTCAATGTCAGAAATATTTATTCCTTCAATAAATTCCATTGTCAGGATTTTTTTTGTGCTGAAATTACGATAGCACTTCGGGACATAAATATTAGGGTCTTTTTGAAAATTGGTACCAAATCGTTCAATATTTGATGCCTCAATAGAAAAATTTAGTTCTTTTCGAATAGAATTTTCAAACTCTTCAACAATTTTAATGATGTTTAAAGACTTTAAGTCTTCAATATGCTTCTCCGTTACAGTAGCCAGATGAAACATTATTTCCAAATCAGTTTCAATAATACGATCAATTCCGGGGCGCTGGACTTTAACTGCAACCTCTTCATCATCAATAAGAATAGCTTTATGAACTTGAGCTATAGATGCTGCGGCAACAGGTTCAGAAGAAAAATCTTTAAAAATTTCCGATATAGTTTTCCCCAACTCATTTTCAATTAAAGATACTGCCGTTTCTTCTGAAAAGGGAGGAACAGAATTCTGTAATTTTTTTAATTCAGGTATTAAATCAATAGGAATCAAATCGGGTCTTGTACTCATTATCTGACCGAATTTTATAAATGTTGTACCGAGTTCTTCCAAAACCAATCTTATGCGTTCCCATTTTGATAAAGAATCAATTCTTGAATCCATTTGTCGGAAAACAATTTTCTTTCCAAAGTCAAAAATATTCTCTAATTTGGACTGTGAAATAATATCAGAAAAACCATATTTAGTTAATATTCTGATAATTTCAAGATAACGGTTGGCATGCCGATATCTCTTGCCAATCATTCCGATTTTACGAATCATTTCTTTGTATTTTTTTCTGAGAATATTTCAACTTTTTTTTTGGTCAATAAAATAAACCAATTCCAATTTGAATTCCCCTTTTTAATAAATTAATTATATTGCTTTCTTTTTAAATATTTAACAAAAGTTAAAAGAACCTTGCTAAGGTAATGAATTTTTAAAGACAAAAGAATTTTTTAAAACATCATCAAATCTTTACAAACAAACAAAGGAACAGACAATTCTGAAAAACTGTCTGTTCCTTTAAACTAAATTGAGTTAATCTTTGATGATAAGTTCTGAAGCTTTTTGCAGAATATCCGATATTTTATTACGAGCTTCCTTATCCTTCTTCTTCAGATAGGTTTGCGTATTTTCAATATCTTTTTGAAGTTGCTCTATGTACGGTTTTGTTTTCTGATTTCCATATTCTTTACTGCGGACGTACCATTCATTTGCTTCTTCAAGATAATCCTGTGCCTGAGTATATGTTTTTTCTGATTGAGAAGCTATTTTTGCCTTCAAAAGAGCTTCTTCAGCCCTAAGTTCAGCATATTTTCTGTTTATTAAAGCAATGTTTTTTTCTTTATCTGCCTGAAATTTATCATTGTATTTTTCAGACATATTCGTTGTTTCATCAACAGCAACAGATACATTATACAAAGCATCCTCCTTTTTCTGTACAACGCTATTTTTAGCAGTATTTACCTTGGTTTTCAGCAAGTCTATTTCTGCTTTTGTTTTTTCATCAGCTGTTGATTTTGCTTCTGAAAGATACTTAACGGCATTGTCTAATTCTGCTTCAGATTTTTGTTTAGAGTTGTCAATTTCAAGTGAGGTTTTTGATTTTAAAAGAGCTACTTTTGCTTTAAGCAAATTATAATTAGTCTTGGCTTCTTTTTCCAATGATGCGATTAAATCTGATGTTTCAGTTTTTGCATTTTCACTTGTGGTGATAACTTTACTATCAATAGCTGATTTGTTAGTTTTATAACCCCATATTAAAGAGACAATAAATAAAACAGCAAGTACTCCGATTATTATATTTTTTTTATTCATGATTATTTTCTTTTTTAAATTGTTAATAATTATTATTATGAATTTATTTTATTAGAAAGTTTTTTTAACCAGTCGGATACTTTACTCAATGAATGGCTTGTTAATTTTTTTGAATGCTTTTTTGCTAAACTCATTAAATCTGTAGCTGCTTCTTTACTTTTGTCAGCCGTTTTATGCAGAGCATTTGAGATTGCCTCTGATGTCTCATTTTTCTTTTTGTTTGCATAGTCTTTTAATGCATCAGAAATGGCCTCAAGTTTACCTTTAGCTTCTTTCTTCGTTTCGTTTAGATCTTTAAGTGTAGCTTCCATTTGCTCTTTAGCTTTGTTGTCAATTTCATCTATTGAATACTTAGCTTTCTTTGATGCTTCTTCAAAAAATTCTTTTGCTTTTTCAGCAGCTTCTTTACTCACAACTAAAGCATTCTCTCCTTCTTGTTTAGCAATATTTACCATCGCTTCTGCTGATTTTTTCATTACACTTTCTATTTCAACACCTTTTTCTTTTAACTTATCAGCAACTTCTTGAGTTTTATTTTTTGCTTCATGAATACCTTCATAAACACCATCAAGAGTGTCTTTTGTAATTTCTTTAATTGTTTCAGATGTCTGGTTTTTAAGCTTAACAGATTTTTTAAACTCATCTCCGACAAATGTGATAATGTCGTTTTTAATATCTTGACTTTCGGCAGCTATTTTTGCTACTCCCTTTTTGATTTTTTCTTTTGTTGTCATTTTATTTTCTTTTTAAATGATTAATAAAAATTAAATTACAGTACAAAGATAAAGAGGATTTATATCTTCAACTGATACTTAAGTTGCACAACAAGATTTTTTTAAAAATAATGATATTAGAGAGAAATATGAGAAAAGCGGAATAAAGAAAATTACAGCACAGTTTTAAAAAGAATTCCTTTTTTTTAATTCTTCTAATAATTTATGAATGTTATTTATTTCAAGACTTTTCCTTTTTACTGATAGAAACTGACTGTTTTTTAAATCTTGAATATGGCGGTTGACTACATTTCGGACACTGCCGATCATTTTGGCAATCTGTTCGTGTGAAAGATTGTTTATAAGGGTTAACTTTCCTGTTTTACTGTCAGTATTTCTTAAAATTAATTTAACTAATCTTGTCCATGTATCATATAATACAAGATCAGTAGCGGATTCTTCAAAATATCGTAATTGTTTCCCAAGATAAGAAAAAAATGTTTTATTAAAATCAGGATATTCAGATAACCATTTCCTTGCAGCATCAATAGGTGCTACTATTACTTCTACATCATCCAACGCATTAGCAATAACATCATGTTCTTTTTTATCAAGTAAACAAATTACATCATAAATATCACCGGGTTCAAGAATATTAATAATGTATTCTCTGTCGGTATCAAAATTCATTTTAGAAATTTCAATTCTTCCGGAAATTACTATAAATATTTTATATAATGTTGATTCAGATGTAAATGGGTAATCGTCTTTTGAAAATGTTTTACTGTGAAACATTTCTAAAATTTCATGTATAGCATTATCTTCTAATTCTGAAAAATGATGTGACTGTTTAAGACTATTAAAGTAATAGTTATAATTTAATGTTTCCTTATTCATTTTTTGTGATTTTACTAATTGTGAATCCTAAAAGACCGCCCAAAACAGCAGTTGTAACAACAATTGGCATTAATGCCGCTCGGTCATTCCAACTTATTAAAATTGCAGTTGGGAATAAAACTAAGTATGAAATCAGGATTCCTTTTATAATTGAATGCATTTTTAAATCAACGACAGATATTAAAAAGCCGATAATTACCCACATTACAAAAGCTGAAATATTAGCATCCCAAGTTAATTTCATTTTAATCATCGGAATAACATCTAAAATTCCTGCTAATGTTCCGAAAATTATACCTGCAACTTGTTTTTTCATGACATTTAATTTTAAACATAAGGCTATGTTATAATTTATTCGCATAGCCTTATGTATTTTTCAAATATACTAAAAACTATACTTTACTTTAAACATAAACATATTATAGTCAGTTAAATTTGCAAACATATTAGCACCTTTACCGTCAAAAATTGCCGCAGAAATTGAAATTTCCGCATTATCGGTAGCCATATAAGTTATACTCGGAACATATACCAAAGCGTAATTATTATCAATATCGTTCCAATCTGAGACAATAAATCCGCCCCCGACCGGTGTAAATTTCAGTTTATCTTCAAAAAATTTCATTTGATATTGAAGGAAGAAATAATCATTTAAATTATCAGTTCCTCTTTCATTAATAAAACCGTGCAGATATTGAAAATTAAGATACGAGCCGTCTGCAAAATTGTAATCTGCTCCTACAACAAATTTAATATATGCTTCTTTTTTCAGTACAGTTGTGTCCTGTGTTACAGGAACAGGGGACATCGGATACATAGCAGACATATCATTTGTCATAATAACTTCATTTTCGGGTAAAAAAGCTGCTGCTTCTGCCCAAACACCGACACCTCCGATACTCCCGGCTAAATCTGCACCGAAAATATGTGTTCTGTAAAATGACAAATCGGAATTAATAGTTATTCCTCCGGTCATATCAACCGGAGTAAAAGTATTGTATGCAGAAATCGGCATACCGTCTCTTCCCCAAACATAACTTAAAGAAAAATCAAAACCTGCTGCAAAACCTTTGAGTTTTACTCCTGCCGTTGAACTTTCGGCTAAGTTGTATTGCGGCATATTTATGTTATCCGTAAAACCTTTTAAAGTTAATCCTTGCGGTAATTGCATTTCAGGGTTTAAAGCATTTGCAAAAATACCGACGGGCATATTTGAAGGTTGAAAGAACGGAATAAATACACCTTGTAAAGAAAATTCATTGTTCAAATAATAAGTCATATTTATGGCATCTGAACCTCTGTGTCGCCCGAAATCCAGAATATCTTCCAAATCATAAGGGTTTAAGTTATCGGTCGGGTTAAGTTTATCGGCAGTCCCCCAAGTTATTCTTTGACGTCCGATTTTCAGGTCCAAATTTTTACTCAAAAATCCGTAAAGTTGGACATAAGCTTCTCTGATTTCCAAATTATACGGGTCAATAATACCTTTATTGTATAAATCTGCCGAAGAATTGATATTCGGTAAACCTAAATTTCTGAGCCAAACTTCACCGTAAAATTTTGAATTGTCCGTAATTTTTTTGTTAAGTTTTAATGTTAAACGGTTTTCGTTCCAAGCCCAATCGTTTGGTTTTTTAAGTAAAAAACGTTGGTCTGTTAACAGTTCTCCCGTTAATTTTAATTGTTTGTTTGTTTCTTGTGCAACAGCAATATGTGAGCTGATTATTAATACAAAAAACAGTGCGAAAGTTAAATTTATTCGTTTCATATTTTTATATTTTTTGAGATTGAATTTTTAATTCTTTTTGTGACTAAATCAAAATTTTTAAATGCTGTTACGGCTATTTGATGTCCTTCTTTTATAAGCTCTTTCATAGCTTGATGTGTTGAAACTTTGTCAAATTTTGTCGGATGTTTTAATCCGTCCAGCATAACATATTTTACGCGTTTACCTTCCGATTGATAGTATAAATTAATAAGTGTTTCAACACCAAATCTTGAATGTTTCATTTTAGGGACAATCGGCAATATGTCTTTTTTTAACAACGAGCGTTCACCCGTAAAGGATTTAAACGGATTTATACTGTAATTAATTAATGTTTCATTTGCTTGACCGAGTACCATATCTGCTTCACCCATAAAAACGGGTGATAATAATTGTGAGAAATGTTCTTCCGTAAGGTTTGATAAATCGGCATCTATAAATGTAATTATTTCTCCCGATGCGTTCTCAATACCTGTTGCCATAGCATAACCTTTACCTTTATTTTCAGGAAGAGAAATATATTTTAAATTATGTAAATCAATCTGTTTTCTTACAATTTCATCTGTTTTGTCAGAAGAGCCGTCGTTTACTACAATGACTTCATTGAAAAAATAATCCGTTACAATGTTAATTACTTCTTCAATTGTTT
>JAOZQB010000147.1 GCA_029932445.1 Bacteroidales bacterium
ATAAGATTTGAAGTTACTAAAACCGGAAAAATCGGGAAAGTTGAAATTCAAAAAGGGGTACATCCGTTATTAGATAATGCGGCAATCAAAGTGATTAAATCATTGCCGAAATTTACTCCCGGTTCACAAAACGGTAAAAAGGTAAGTGTTTGGTATTCAATACCTATAACGTTTAAATTAAGTTAATATTAAAAATAGATGAAGCGAGTAGTCATAACAGGGATGGGAATATATTCCGTTTTAGGAACGAACTTAGAAACGGTTACAAAATCTTTGTACAAAGGACAATCAGGAATTGTTTTCGATACTCAAAGAAAAGAAATGGGCTTCCGTTCTGCTCTTACCGGTATGTTGGAACGTCCCGATTTAAAAGGAAGTTTGTCGAGACGTATGCGTATAGGGATGGCTCAACAGGGTGAATATGCTTTTGCGGCAACCAAAGATGCTTTATCGCAGGCAAAAATAGATCAAGATTATATTGACAAGCATGCCGTAGGTATTTTATACGGAAATGACAGCTCAGCATCTGCAGTAGTTGAAGGATGGGAAAAACTGAAAGCTAAAAAAGATACGTCATTAATCGGTTCCGGAGCCATTTTTCAACAAATGAATTCAACGGTAAGTATGAACTTATCGGTTATTTTTAAATTAAAAGGGATTAATTTTACGATAAGCGGGGCTTGTGCCAGCGGCTCTCATGCTATAGGCATCGGTCAATTATTAATTCAACAGGGTTTGCAGGACATGATTGTTTGCGGCGGAGCTCAAGAAATTAATCCGGAATCGATGGCAAGTTTCGACGGTTTAAGTGCCTTTTCCGTAAGAGAAAATAAACCGACTAAAGCATCTCGACCTTTTGACAGAGACAGAGACGGATTAATACCGAGCGGCGGTGCTGCAACGCTTATTCTTGAAAGTTATGAAAATGCCGTAAAACGCGGAGCAAATATCATTGCTGAAGTTGTCGGATACGGATTTTCGTCTAACGGTGATCATATTTCAAATCCGAATGTTGACGGTCCGGTTAATTCATTGGAAAATGTACTTAAAAATGCGCATTTAAAACCGAAAGATATTGATTATATTAATGCTCATGCTACTTCCACGCCTGTCGGTGATACAAATGAAGCAAAAGCCCTGTATAAAGTTTTCGGAAATAAAATTCCGATAAGTTCGACAAAATCAATGACCGGGCATGAAATGTGGATGGGCGGAGCAAGTGAAGTTATTTATTCGATATTAACGGCGCAAAATAATTTTATTGCTCCGAATATCAATTTTGAAAATCCTGATGAAGATTCAAAAAAACTTAATATTATTGCACGAACAAAAGAACAAAAGATTCATACTTTTTTATCAAATTCGTTCGGTTTCGGCGGAACAAATTCGAGCTTGATTGTTAAAATGGTTAAATAAATTTTGAATTGATATAAAAAATATATTTTTTTGTATTCATATATGTACAAAATATTAAAAATATGATTATAACAACAATTTCTGATTTCAGAAAAAATATTAAAAAATATCTTCAAAATGTTACGGAAAATTTTGAAACATTAATTATCAACAGAGGTAAAAACAAAGGAATTGTTATTATTTCATTGGAAGAATATAATTCATTAAACGCAACTAAACATGAATTGTCTTCAAAAATTAATGAAAAAAGACTGGATGCTGCTGTTGAAAAAATTAATTCAAGAGAAACATTTACAAAAGAAATAATTGAAGAATGAAATTTGTTTTTGTTGACGAATCGTGGGAAGATTATTTATATTGGCAAAAAAACAATAAAAAATTTGTCAAACGAATAAATGATTTATTGAAAGATATATCAAGAAATCCTTTTTCCGGCATTGGCAAACCCGAAGCTCTGAAATATAAGTATAAAGGATATTGGTCACGAAGAATTGACAGTGAACATCGGTTAATTTATAAAATCAGAGATGATGAAATATTAATTGCTAAATGCAGGTTTCATTATGATTAATTAAATATTAAAAATTATGAAAAGAAATTTACTCATTTTATCCGTATTCCTCTTATTCTCATTTTCCGGAAAAGCTCAAACCATGTTCGGAAATACGGCACTAACATTAAGCAAAAATGTTGTATCAATTGGTGTAAATCCCGTTTATGCAACGGATATTAATAATTTTAATGCGACTTATGTTCCCGGACCGGAACAATTAGCTTATTTTTTTCATCTCGGATACGGAACGACACATTCGACTGATATCGGGATAAATGTTGGAAAAGCTTGGGGTAAAATGTATTACGGTTTTGATTTTGAGAATGCTTTTATTAATTCCGGAAAAATATATATATCGGGTACAATCGGCGGACATTATTGGCACAGAGCCGGACTTGATGCCGATTTAATCGCTTCTGTTAAGCTGAACGATTTTTATTTAACAAGCGGAATTGATGTTGATGTCGAACCCTATAAACAAGCTGACGGGCAGATTGTTATGTATTTACCTGCTTATGTCCCCGTTGAATTGGAATTTAATCCGTCGAGTAAATATGCCATAAATTTTGAAGTGAATATTGCCGTAAATCAACCGGCATTCACAACCGTAGGAGCCGGAATTAACTTTTATTTTAAATAGGAATTATTAAAGAATGGATAAAAAAGAAATAACAAAAAAAGTAAATCAATTTTTAATTAATGAAATTGAAATTGAAGAAGATTTAATTTCACCTGATGCTTTGCTGACAAAAGATTTAGGTATCGACAGTCTGGATGTTGTAGATATTATCGTAATTGTCGAACAAGTTTTCGGTGTAAAAATTAAAGGAGAAGAACTTAAAAATGTAAAAACATTACAACAGTTTTATGATTTTGTTGAAAATAAAATTAAAGCTTCGTTGTAAAATTAAAAGATAAATGTCTGAAACGTGGGACGGTAAAACAAAAGGCGGATTAAACGGATATAAAATTTTTGTTTTCTTATTACAAAAATTCGGATTAAATACGGCTTATGTTTTACTGTTTTTTGTGTCTTTTTGGTTTGTTTTGTTTTCAACAAAAGCAAGTAAAGCTCAATATTATTTATTCAGAAAAAGATTAAAATACAGT
The DNA here is from genome assembly GCA_029932445.1 of Bacteroidales bacterium. Lineage (GTDB taxonomy): Bacteria > Bacteroidota > Bacteroidia > Bacteroidales > JAADGE01 > JAADGE01. The sequence continues at coordinate 3,080 of JAOZQB010000147.1, forward strand.
TTTTTGAAATCACTGGTTTCGATTTATGAAAATACATTTGTTTTCGGGCAAATTTTAATTGATAAAACAGCAATAATGTCCGGAATGTTAAAGAAATTTACAACGGAACATACGAATGCCGATGTTATTGAGAATATGATTAAAAATAATACCGGAGGAATATTGGTAAATGCTCATATCGGAAGTTGGCAAATTGCCGGACAACTTTTGGAACGCTATAAGGGAGTTATTTATATCTTAATGGTTGATGTTGAAAATGAGAAGATTAAAGATTTTTTAAGATTTACTGAAGGCGAGAATAAAGTTGAAATAATTCCTTTAAAAGAAGACGGTTCGCATATGTCTGAAATTAATGAAGTATTGAAAAATAAAGGTATTCTTGTTATGCACGGAGACCGCTTTACGAAAGGTACAGATACAGTTGAACAAGAATTTTACGGTAAAAAAGCAAAATTCCCTACCGGACCGTTTCATTTAGCAGCAAAATATAATGTTCCTGTTTCATTTGCAACTGCTTTTCGTGAAAAAAAGAAACATTATCATTTCATTGCAATGAAACCGATTTATGTTGATTATCCCGGAAATATTAAAAAACGAAAAGAAGAAATAATAATAAAACAAAAAAAATATGTTGACGAACTTGAAAAAATGATAAAAAGATATCCGACACAATGGTTCAATTTTTATAACTTTTGGAAAACGTAACTCATATACTTTTAACTTTATGAACTTTTGACTTTAAGAACTTTACAAACTATCAACTTTACAACTAAATTATGGCAAGAAATTACGGTAACGATGATAAATCTGCATTACAAGCGAAGACAGATGCACAAAAAATTGCTTTTGCGCCTATTATGTTTCAAGCAGCTAAGGCCTTAAGAGATTTGGGTATATTATCTTATTTAAGACGAGACAAAGACGGCAAAACAGTAAAAGAAATTGCAGAAAAAACAGGAATTTCGGAATACGGTGCTTTGGTTTTACTGGAAGCGGGTTTAAGTCTGGAAATGATTTTCGTAAAAAACGACAATTATTTTCTTACAAAAACAGGTTATTTTATGATTGCCGATAAACTTACGCGAGTAAATACCGATTTTACGCATGATGTGAATTACAAAGGTTTTTTTCATCTTCAGGAAGCAATAAAAGAAGGTAAGCCCTCCGGATTGCATAAAGAATTCGGCCCCTGGGCAACTGTTTATGAAGCACTTGCTGAAATGCCCGATCAATTTCGAAAATCATGGTTCGGTTTTGATCATTATTATTCGGATGATTCTTTTCCTGAAGTGATGCCTGTTCTTTTTAAAAATAATCCGAAAAAAATCATGGATGTCGGAGGGAATACCGGAAAATTTGCAATAAAATGTGCGAATTATAATAAAGAAGTTAAAATCACGATTCTGGATTTACCCGGTCAATTAAAAGATGCCGAAGAAAATATTAAAGAAGCCGGTTTTGAAGACAGAATTAACGGTCATTCGATTAATTTATTGGATTTTTCAAAACCTTATCCGAAGGGATATGATATTATTTGGATGAGTCAATTTTTAGATTGTTTTTCGGAAGAAGAAGTCGTTAATCTTATCAGTAATGCTCGTGATGCAATGGATGATCATGCCGAATTATATATTATGGAAACGTTATGGGACAAACAACGATTTGAAGCATCAACATACAGTTTGCATGCGACATCCTTGTATTTCACCTGTATTGCCAACGGGAACAGTCGCATGTATCATTCGGAAGATATGGTACGATTAACCGAAAAAGCCGGTTTGCGAGTTGTTGAAATTATTGAAAATGTTGGTGTCAGTCATACGATTTTACGATGTAAAAAATAAATTTTAACCTGTAGAGACAGCTTGCGGCTGTCTGTTTAAAAAAGATATTAAAAATTGAAAAAAAATAAATTACATACCGGCAAATCATTATCTCACGAAACAGAAATTAAAGTTCGTTTCAGTGAAGTGGATTCGATGGGCATTGTTTGGCACGGAAGTTATGTGAAATATTTGGAAGACGGGCGAGAAGCATTCGGTAAAAAATACGGTATTTCATATATGGATGTGTTTAAAAAACACGGATTTATGATACCTCTGGTGAAATTAGACATTGATTATAAAAATCAGTTGTTTTATGAAGATGAAATTATCATAAAAACAATTTTAAACGATACACCTGCCGCAAAAATTTGTTTTGATTATGAGATTCGACGAAAATCCGATAATGAACTGATTCTTACGGCAAGCACCATTCAAATTTTCATGAATAAAAATCGTGAATTGGAACTTAATATGCCGGATTTTTTTCCGGAATGGAAAAAAATATATTTGAAATAAGAGTTTCTCAGTTCAAAAGTTTAACATACCCTTTTCCTTGTACTATTTGATTGTTTGTTTCTAATTTTTTAAGTATTCGACTCACAACTTCTCTTGCTGTTCCTACTTCTTCGGCAATTTGTTTATGTGTTATTTTTATTTCATTTAAACCGCTTACTTTCGTTTTTTCAATCAAATAATCATAGAGGCGTTTATCCAATTTTTCAAACAAAACTTGATTTAATGTTTCAATTAAATCATTATATCTTTTATCGTACAAATGATAAAACAAATTATTAAAAGCACCGAAATCTTTAATCCATTTTTTGACCATTTTTGAGGGAAACATCATAATTGTTGAATCCGTTCCGGTAACTGCAAATACTCGGCTGGGTGTATCATTTAAAACAGCAGATAAGGACATAATACAACTTTCACTTGATTGAATATAGTACAGCAGAAATTCTTTATCTTCATACTGACTATAGACTTTTACCACACCGTCCAAAACGATTGGTAACATTTTCATATATTGTCCGAATCTTATAACTTCCGTACCTCCGGGAACCTCTTTTATCATTCCGTAAGAAAGCATATCTTTAAGCATACGTTTTTCAAAATTCGGAAATTTCTGTTTCAATAATCTTAAATCAATTTCCATAATATTTAAATCTATTTTACAGGAGTAATCGTATAACCGTTTTCTTTCAATAAATTCAAAACTCCGTCCTTTCCGGCAAGATGACCGGCACCAACGGCAATAAAAACCGGAGATTCTCTAATAAGTTTTTCAATTTTCGGAATCCAATCAGCATTTCTGTTCTTTAAAAAATCTTCACTTATCTCAATCATAGAATCATCTTCATCCATTAAGATTTTTAAACTGTCTAAATTTTGGGATTTATAAAATTTCAGCATTTTGTTATAAGAATCTAAAGGATTTTCGTTCAAATCATCTGCTGTAAGCATCTTAACTTGATCTTCAATACTTATTTTATTTACTAAATCCATTTGGAATTGTAAAGTTTCCAGTCCTTCTGTCGGCATTTTATTTTTTTTCGCAAGTTTATTTAATTCCTCTTCATAGGTTTTTGATTTTCCTATTAAATCATTGATTATCAATGCCGAACTAAACATCGGTTTAATTTTTTGCATTCTGTTAAAGCTTGATTCTTTGATGCCTAAGCTATCCAGAAGGTAGGTTTTAAATTTTGTAAAATCTTCATCATTCATATAATCCGATAAAGATTTTCCGTCGGGAAGTATCATTTGCTTTGCAGCATCAATTTTTTCGTTTAATGACAGATTAATGTCAATTTCAAGAATTAATTTTTTGCAAGTTTTAAATTTCTCTTTCATTACATCCGTAAAAAAGAAATCTTCTTTCGGGATGATATGAATGGTTCCGAATATATAGGACGATTGTTCAATACCCTTACCCGAAATTTTCCATAAAAGTGAATTTACTGTACTGTCTTTAGTTTGTGCTTGCGAAGTAAAAGCAAAAATAATGATTGACAGAATGATTATTGATTTTTTCATAGGATTTGAGTTTTTGCAATTTTTGCTTATATATTCAAAATCTTTTATCATTTTAGAAAGACAATCTAGTTTGAATTTCACGATATAAAAGTAATAATTCTTTTTCGGTTTCGGGAATATTAATTTCAGGATGATATTTCTTCAGCAGTTTTTCGGAAGCAATTTTAACTTTTTCTTTTTGATAGTAGGTCTCATGTGCATAATTCAAAAATTTAATCAGTCGGAATGCATTAAACCAATCAAAAAATCGTTTTCTGAAAATTAATAAATTGGGACTGTTTGCTTTTATCTTCTCCAAATCACTTACGAAATTGTTGATAGTCAAGAAGTTTTTCATCGGTTCA
>JAOZQB010000148.1 GCA_029932445.1 Bacteroidales bacterium
GATATAACAAACTACTTAGAAAGCATCGCTCCCCTGTCTCTGCAGGAATTGTATGATAATGCCGGATTAATTACCGGCAATAAGAATACCGAAATAACCGGTATATTAGTTACTTTGGACACCATACCCGAAGTTATTGATGAAGCAATTGAGATGAATGCGAATCTCATTATTTCACATCATCCGATAATTTTTAAAGGACTTAAAAAAATTAACGGGAACAATTATATTGAGCAAACAATTATTAAAGCAATTAAAAATGACATTGCAATATACGCTGTACACACAAATCTTGATAATATCAGCGAAGGTGTTAATTCAATTCTGTGTAATAAATTAGGATTAATCAACTGCAAACCGTTATTGCCCAAGGAGAACCATTTAAGAAAATTAGTAACATTTGTACCTCAAAATCATATTGAGAAAGTTCGAGAAGCAATTTTTGTTGCCGGTGCCGGACAAATCGGAAATTATGACAATTGCAGTTTTAATGCGGAAGGAATCGGAACATTTCGTGCCGGAAAGAATACAAATCCTTTTGTCGGAGAAAAAAACAAACTTCATAAGGAACCGGAAATAAGATTTGAAACCGTATTCCCGTATTATCTTGAAAGAAGAATTATTAATGTATTAATTCAAACACATCCGTACGAAGAAGTTGCCTACGATATTTACACTTTAAATAATAAATTTGAGAAAACCGGTGCCGGAATGATTGGTGAGCTTGAAAACGAAATTTCTGAAATTGATTTTCTGAAAAAAATTAAAACAACATTAAATACCGGAACAATAAGGCACACAAAATTCCTTAAAAAACCGATAAAAAAAATTGCACTATGCGGAGGAAGCGGAAGTTTTCTTCTCAAAAATGCAATACAGCAAAAAGCGGATATTTACATCAGTGCCGACTTTAAATATCATGAATTTTTTGATGCTGATAATAAGATACTTATAGCCGATGCCGGACATTTTGAAACTGAACAATTCACAAAAGAATTAATTTTTGATATTCTTACAAAAAAATTTAATAACTTTGCATGCTTTTTATCAAAAGTAAATACAAATCCGATTAACTATTTATAAACCATGGCAGATAAAGTAAATCAAACAGAAGAACAAAAATTAAAATTGTTATTTAAGTTACAAACGATAGATTCGCATATTGATGAGATAAGAACATTAAGAGGTGAATTACCGCTTCAAATCAGTGATTTAGAAGACGAAATTGTTGGACTTGAAACAAGAACAGCAAAATTTAAGGACGAGATTGAAACTTTTACAACCGGCTTAAACGATTACAAAAATAAAATCGTTGAATCTGAAGAAAAAGTTAAAAAATACGAAAAACAACAAATGACGGTTAAAAATAACCGAGAATTTGACTCATTAAATAAAGAAATCGAATTTCAAAATCTTGAAATTGAATTAAGCGAAAAACGAATTAAGGAATACAAAGAAAAAATTAAAGAAGAAAAAGAGCATATTAAGGAAATTAAGGAAACTATAAAAGAGAAAAAAGCAGAATTAAAAGAAAAGAAAGACGAACTTGAAGATATCACCGGAGAAACCAGAGTAGAAGAAGAAAAGTTACAAAAAGAATCCGAAAAAATAAGTGCTCAAATTGAAGAACGTCTTACAAAAGCTTATACCAGAATACGTAATAACGTTAAAAACGGAATTGCCGTTGCGATAATTGACAGAGGTGCTTGCGGAGGTTGCCACAATAAAATTCCGCCGCAAAGACAATTGGATATTGCAAACAGAAAAAAAATTATCGTTTGTGAACATTGCGGAAGAATTCTTATCGATCCGCTCTTTGCTGATGAAATAAACTAATTCCTTTCTTCAAAAACTCTTAACCCGAAAATTTTAATGATTTTCGGGTTTTTATTTAATAGAAACACAAATAATTTTCTTTTGCTTAATCAATCCTTAAACATTTTTTTTTGAAAATCTTTCATAATTTATATTTTTGTTTTCAAACTAATGATTCATATAGAAATACATTTTCTTTTATAATACAGTTAAAAAAATATAATTATTACTCGATATAAATATTATTCTTTATGAAACATATCATATTTTGTATATTCAGCATTACACCTGTATAAATAATTACTCATTATTATATTTTTCTATGTTAAACAAAAATAATAAATCCGTAATCTTTTTAATTATTTTCTTTGCAGGTTTTTCATTCCTTATATATGAAGTCAGTTGGAACAGATATTTATCATTTATTCTCGGAACAACAGTAACAGCATCAACAATTGTTTTGACTGCATTCATGGCCGGCTTTGGTCTCGGAGCTTTAATTCTCAGCAAATTTGCAAATAATACAAGCAATCCGGGTCGTTTATTAGCTAAATTATTAAGTAGTATAGGTTTAATGAGTTTAATAAATTTTTTTATTATTCAGAATTTAATTCAATCACTATACGGAACTTTTTCAAGCTTATTTACAGCCGATCTTGTATTCTTTTCACTTATATTTATTTTGCTTTTAATTCCTGCTTTTTTTATGGGCGGAATAATTCCGCTTGTAAGCAGAATAGCTGTTTCAGAAAAAAATGAAATAGCAACAAATCTGGGTAAAATCTATGCTTTTGAAACTCTGGGCAGTACAATAGGCGGATTAACAGCCGGTTTTATTTTGTTGGGTACAATCGGTCAAAAAGAAACAATTTTTACGGCTGTTATTATAAATCTGATCCTTGCTGCTTATCTGTTTTTCTCAAAAAAGTTCAATAGTTTAATAAAAAAACCGGAAGAAAAAGTCATAAAAAAAGAATCTGAAAATAATTCCGAAAAATCAGGAAAAATTGCAAAAATTTCTACATTATTTATCGGCTTTGCAATTTTGGGAATGCAAATTATTTGGATACGAATTTTCAGAACTTATTTTACAAATACAAGCTATACTTTTACCTTAATTACAAGTTTTGTAATTCTGGGCTTATTCATCGGCAGCAGATACTACAAAAAACAAGGAAACGGTATAAAAAACAATGATATTGCAATGTTAAAAGCAATTATTTTGATAAGTATTTTTTCGCTTATCGGATTAATTCTCTTAATTAAATTACCTGAAATCCTTCTTTTTCCTTTCGGAGAAACAATTGATAATCAATACATTCGTTTATTGTTAGTTCCTATTATTGCATCATTTTTAATTGTTTTACCGCCGGCAATTATTTCAGGATTTGCATTTCCTTTAGCTTGCAAAATGAATTCCGAAAATACCGAAAATATCAGTAAAACAGTAGGACGCATACTAATGTTGAATACTATCGGTTCAGTTATGGGACCGCTTGCAGCAAGCTTTTTATTTATTCCTTTTTTCGGAGTCGGAAAATCATTGCTTATTATTGCATTTTTACTTTCCCTGTCAGCATTTTATATTGCATATTTCCTTAAACCGACTAATAAAATTTCAACTCTGAAAATTTTTCTGACCGTAAAAATCATTCTTTTACTACTTATTATTTTTTCAGTAAGTCTAATCCGGTTTGTACCTCCTTCAGTAAAAAAATCAAAAAAGAAAATATTAACATACAAAGAAACAATTGAGGGGACCATCGTAGTAGTAAATGAAAAAGAAAAAGGTGTTTTCGGAAAAAGTACTTTTGTTAATAACAGTTCTGTCATCGGTTCAAATTATGATGCTGTTAAAGCAGTAAAAATGATCGGACATATTCCGTTTTTTGCCGGATTAAAATGTAAGAATGCATTAATCATCGGTTTCGGTGTCGGTGTAACGACATCTGCAATAGCATCTCATCCGGAAGTTAAACATATTGATTGTGTTGAACTGATACCCGGATTAGTTAATTCTGCATTTAATTATAAAGAATTTAATTCAGGAATTTATAATGATAAAAGATTAAATATTATACCCGGTGACGGCAGACATTATCTTCAGGCAACAGAAAAAAAATACGATTTAATTTCATGCGATCCTACCCATCCCGTTCTGGGTTCCGGAAATTTATACACTCAGGAATATTTCAAGCAAGTCTATGAACATTTAAATCCCGCCGGTATGGTTTCACAATATTTACCTCTGCATAAATTAAGATTAGAAGATTTGCTGGGTATTATTAAAACATTTCATTCCGTTTTCAATAACTCAACTGTTTGGTTGGGACAATATCATGCAATTCTTCTCGGGAAAAAAGAAGCCGGTAAAATAGATTTCAATTATTGGAAAAAAGAAGTTACTCAAATGCCGAATGATGACTTTTTTTATTTTGAACCATATCATATAGCTGCAAATATTATTTTTGACAGTGAAAAAATTGAAGAATTTTCAAATAATATTAAAATAAATACTGATGATTTAAGCTATACTGAATTTTTCTCTTTTGATTGTTTTAATAAAAATAATATTTATAATAATTTGAAATATCTTTCAGAAAACCGTTGTAACATAAATAAGGTTTTCTCGAATATATATGACATTCGGAAAATGAACAGATTTGTTAAAGGAAATAAAAAATTAACTGAAAGTTTATATTTTTCATTAAAAGGAGATAAAAAAAATGCATTAAACAGCCTTCTGAAAGCAAAATCGATAAATCCGGAAGATCAAGAATTTCCGTTTCTTTTAAAATTTTACTTTGGTCAGAAGTAAAATATATTATAAAAAACATTATTTTTTTTTAATTAAATATTCAATTATTTTAAATTGAATTGTCCGATTATTTTTTTTTATTAAATTGCGAAAATTTTTGTGCAACCAAATCCGCTGTTTAACATCAAAAAAATGCTATTTATTAATTACATATAAATTTTAATATTATAATTATGAAAAAATCGTTATTTACACTGTTTTTTGCACTAATGTTTTTTTCTGTCGGTTTTTCGCAAAAATCTACGGAGATTAAACTTAAAGCAAATAAAACCGATTTTCAGGTAAGTACTTTAAAAAGTACAGGATTTACTGTAAAAAGTACAATATCTGAACTAACTTTAAATCCGGTAGCATTTAAAGAAGGAAACTTTATGACTTTGGAAAATCAAAGTCTGATTAAAATCTTTGATGAAGGAATGCCTAATATTCCCGTAATTTCAAAACTCATTGAAGTACCTCAGGATGCCGAAGTTGAACTGGTCGTAAAAAGTTATGATGAAGAAATCATAAAACTTTCAGATTACGGTATAACAGATAAAATTCAACCTGCACTTCGTTCTCAATCAAAGAGTGAAGACGGAGTTCCGTTTATTATCAAAAAAAATGTATACAATACTGATAAGTTTATTAATACAAAAACAGCTGTTTTTGCGGATGCAGGACAAATGAGAGCCGTTCGTCTCGGAAGAATCGAGATAAGACCGATTCAGTATAATCCTGCAAAAAACACACTCCGTATTTTAAATAATCTTGTTATTGAAGTTAAATTTAAAAATGCTGATATCGCAAAAACGGAAACTTTAAAAAGAAAATATTCTTCTCCGTATTTCAATAACATGTTATCAAATTTAATTTTGAATTTTGATATTAACGAAAACAAAGAGCTGATTACACAAGCACCTACGCATATGGTTATCGTTTCTGACAGAATGTTTGAAGCACAATTAGCTCCTTTCATTGCTTGGAAAGTTAAAAAAGGTTTTGAAGTTACTGTCGGATATACGGATGTCATCGGAACAACGACTACTGCAATCAAATCTTATCTTCAAGGAATTTATGAAGGCTCCGATCCGATGAGTTTTGTTTTATTTGTCGGTGATGTTCAACAAATTCCGGCATGGAGCGGAAGTGCCGGTTCTCATGTTACGGATTTAAGATATTGCGAATATACCGGTGATGATTTACCTGAAGTATATTACGGACGTTTTTCAGCTCAAACTACCGCTCAATTACAACCGCAAATTGATAAAACATTAATATATGAACAATACACAATGTCTGATCCTTCCTATTTGTCTGAAACACTTCTTGTTACAGGTGATGACAGCAGTCACGAAATGACTTGGGGTAACGGACAAATGTGGTACGCTGATAATTATTATTTTAATAACGATAATAATATTAACAATCATTTATTCCTTCAACCTGGCGATAACGGTGCAATTCACACAGAAATTATTAATAATGTTAATGCGGGAGTTTCTTTTGCAAATTATTCTGCCCATTGCAGTGAAGACGGATGGGCAACACCTTCATTCTCACGAAGTGATGTATCCGGTCTTACGAATAGTGAAAAATACGGTTTATGGATTGGTAATTGTTGTCTGTCCGTAAAATTTGATGTAGACGAATGTTTTGGTGAAGCTGCTTTAAGAAAAGCAAACGGCGGAGCTATCGGTGATATCGGCGGATCAAATTCCACTTATTGGGATGAAGATTATTGGTGGGGTGTCGGATTAACAAGTTCTATTGTTGCTGAACCTACTTATGAAGCAAGCGGAAGAGGTTCTTACGACGGCGTTTTTCATAACCTTGCAAATGAACAAGGAGACATTTCCACATGGATGGTTACTCAAGGTCAAGTACTTACATGCGGAGATCTTGCTGTTGAAGCATCTGCATCAACCAGGAAACAATATTACTGGGAAATTTATCATTTAATGGGTGATCCTTCTTTAACTAATTTTATCGGAACCCCGCAAGCGATGACAGTTACACCCTCTCCTGCTGCTTTAATGCTCGGAATGACTTCTTTAAATGTAAATGCAGCTCCTTATTCTTATGTTGCATTATCTGAAAACGGAACTTTAATAGCTGCCGGTGTTGCAGATGCTGCAGGTGATGCAAGTTTAACTTTTGCTTCAGATGCACTTTCCGTAGGCACAGCTGATCTCGTTGTTACAGCTCAAAACAGAGTACCGTATATAGGAACTATTACGGTTTCTCCGGCTGATGAACCCTATATTGTTTTAAATTCATATACCACAAGTGCTTCTCCGGATTACGGACAATCAATTACATTAAATGTTACATTAGAAAATGTTGCTGCAAGCGGCAGCGGTTATGATGCCGATAATGTAAATGCCGTAATTTCATCATCAGATTCTTATGTTTCAATTACAGATAACAGCGAAACATACGGAACAATTGTTGCCGGAACAACATCTTTAAAAAACAATGCATTTGCAATTACAATAGCTAATGATGTTCCCGATCAACACGTAATCAGTTTCGATATGGCAATTACTGCTGACGGCGGATATACGTGGAATACAACATTAAATGTTACGGCAAACTCCCCTGCAATCACCGTCGGTGATGTTTTCGTAACAAATGATGATAATGCAGACGGAAGATTAGACCCCG
>JAOZQB010000149.1 GCA_029932445.1 Bacteroidales bacterium
TGATCACCCCCGAACCGATTAATTCATCATTAAGATAAAATGCAGCAAACTGTCCCGAAGTTATGCCTCGTTGGTTTCTGTCAAAAAATAAATAAATACCTTCTTTTTGACTATATAAAGTTGCATCTTGCAATGGTTGGCGGTATCTTATTCTTGCTGATATTTTTAAAGAGGCATTTTCAGGAACCTCCAAATCCGGTCGCACCCAATGAATTTCTTTTTTTGAAATAAATAATCCTTTCCGGAACAAGCCGGGATGTTGTTTCCCCTCTCCGATATAAACGATATTTTTCTCAACATCAATATCCAAAACAAACGGCGGTTCTTTTAATCCGCCGATGCCCAATCCGCGTCTTTGCCCAATCGTATAAAAATGAGCTCCTTGATGTTTGCCTATTTTTATTCCGTTTTCGGGTTTATAAAAATAAGGTTCCGATAATAATCTTAATTGCTCATTAAAAGGTAAATCCTTATAATTTTCAGTTTTATTAAATTCTTTATAATCTTTTGAAATTAAAACAATATCTCCTTCTTTACTTTTTAATTTTTGTTGCAGAAAAGTCGGTAAATCAACTTTTCCGACAAAACAAATGCCTTGTGAATCCTTTTTATGAGCACTGGCAAGATGTATTTTATCGGCAATTTCTCTGACTTCTGATTTTTGAAGTTCTCCGATAGGGAACAATGCTTTTTCAAGCTGTTTCTGAGAAAGTTGACATAAAAAGTAACTTTGATCTTTATTGTTATCTTTTCCGGCAAGCAGGCGATGAATTTGTTTTCCGCCTTTTTCAATGGTTTCCTTTCTGCAATAATGACCGGTTGCAACCATTTCTGCTCCTAACTCCATAGCTTTATCCAAAAAAACATCAAATTTTATTTCTCTGTTGCAAAGAACATCCGGATTGGGCGTTCGTCCTTTTTCATATTCCGAAAACATATAATCGACCACACGCTTTGCATACAATTCACTGAAATCAACCGTGTCAAAAGGGATATCCAACTTTCGTGCAACTAATTGAGCAACCAAAACATCATCATCACTCGGACAACTGCCTTCAATAACGCCTTCGGTGTCATGCCAATTAATCATATAAACGGCATGAACGTCATATCCTTGTTCTTTCAGAAGATATGCCGCAACACTGGAATCAACACCACCCGATAAACCTACGACTACTTTTTTCAACTTAATAATTATAAAATTGCAAAAGTAGTTAATAAAATGTTTTGCCTTTTAAAGTATGTGAATTATCTTTACTGAAATTAGATAATATTTTAAAATGAAATTAAAACGTTACATCGAAGAACACAAAAATCAAAAATTTGACTTGATAATAATCGGCGGCGGAATAACCGGCGCAGCTGTTGCTTATTCGGCATCAAGCAGAGGACTAAAAGTTGCTCTTTTTGAAAAGAAAGATTACGGAGGAGCAACGTCTGCTGCAACTTCTAAATTAATTCACGGGGGATTGAGGTATCTGGCAAATATGGAATTCAAATTGGTCAGAGAATCGCTTCAAGAAAGACGCATTTTGGGAAATATTGCACCTAACTTTGTATATCCTTTGCCGTTTATGTTTCCGAATTATATTAAATGGAAAGGGAATATGTGGAAAATGAAATTGGGAATGTTCCTTTATGATCTTCTTTCATACGATAAAAAATATACTTGGGATAAAAGCAAACGACTTCCGAATCATAAAACCCTGTCTTACAATAAAACAATTGAAGTCGAGGGAAATGTCATAAAAGACAAATTAAGAAATTCAACTGTTTTTTATGATTATCAAAGCATATTTCCCGAAAGACTTACACTGGCATTTATTAAATCAGCTTTTGAATACGGAGCAAAGGTTTCCAATTATTCTTTGGTTGAAAATTTCAGCTTCGGCAAAGCAAATGAAATTAACGGTGTTATTGTAAAGGATATCTTTTCCGGTGATACAAAAACAATACATGCTCCTTTAACTGTTAATTGCGGCGGAACATGGGCAGATCTTATTTTAAATTTGGCTTTAGACAAAAAATCTTGTCATAAAGTAAGACGTTCGGAAGGCATTCATATTATTACAAAAAAAATTGCCGGCGATCATGTTATTTCATTACAAAAAAAAGAAGGCGGACACATGATGATTATGCCTTGGCGCGGACATTCATTAATCGGTACGACAGACAAGGAATATAACGGTGCTCCGGATAACTATAAAGTTTCTAAACAAAGTTTGTATGAAATAATAGATGCCGTAAATAATAATTACGGTAAAAAAATTTCTTACGATGATATTATTCATGCATACGGCGGTTTAAGACCTTTGGTAGATGACCAAACCGAAGGTTCCTACAACACATCCAGACGCTATGAAGTTTTAGATAATGCAGCAGAAGGAATTGAAGGTTTAATTACGGTTGAAGGCGGAAAATATACTACCAGCAGGGGTTTAGCTTATCATGTAACAGAACTGATTCAAAAAAAGATTAATAAGAAACTTAATAAATCATTTTCTTATAAATTATATTTAGCAGGTTGTGAAATTAAAGATATGAAAGAGTTTCTGCGAAGACAACATCTCCAATATGATGATTTTTTCGGTTTTGATACCGTTGAATACATCAGCAGAAATTACGGAACTCAAAGCCATACAGTATTTCAAATCGCACAAGAAAATTCCGAATATGCAGATGTCGTAAGTCATGACGGCGAATTATTATCGGAAGTTGTATATGCGATAAAACATGAAAGTGCAATGACATTAAAAGATATTCTTTTAAGAAGAACAGGAATTGGCACATTAGGAAAGCCGAAAGAAGAGATTTTACAAAAAGTAATAAAAATTGCATCAGAAATGCTGAATTGGAATGAAGACAGAAAACAAGAAGAGTACAATTCAATTATTGAACTTTATACATTACCAAGTTAAACTTATAAATAATGGACAAAACATACAGAGATATTTTAAAGTGGGGAGATAAAAGAGAGCAAAAAATTGATGATGCAACCTTAAAAGTAATCAAAGAAATATTTTCATTATCCGATGAAACTATTGCAAACAAACATTTATTCGGTGATACAGAAGTCAAATTAGAAAAAAAGATTTCTTTATCAGAAAAACAAATAAATGATTTAAAGGAACTTGCAGGAGATGAGAATATCTTAACGGATGATTTCTCACGTGCAAATTTTTCATACGGAAAATATTATTCAGATTTATTATTTTTACGAAAAGGGATAATCCCGACTCCGCCGGATGTCGTTATTGCTCCTAAATCTCATAACGATGTTATAAAATTGTTAACTTATTGCAATCACAATAAAATCCCGATTATTCCCGTCGGCGGACAATCAAGTGTTACAAGAGGTGTTGAAACACCACAAGGCGGTATTGCATTGGATTTAACAAAACATTTAAATCAAGTGCTTGATGTAAACGAGATTAATATGACGGCAAACGTTCAAGCCGGAATGTTCGGTCCCGCATTTGAAGAACATTTGAATAAGCTCGGTTATTCCTGCGGTCATTTTCCGCAATCTTTTGAATATTCAACTGTCGGCGGTTGGGTTGCGGCAAGAGGTGCAGGACAAGCATCAACAGGTTACGGAAAAATTGATGATATGATTGTAGCTCTTAAAGTTGTAACACCGGCAGGTGTCATTGAAAATAAAGAGTATCCGGCAAATGCTGAAGCTTGGGATACATATCCCCTATTTGTCGGCTCGGAAGGAACACTCGGTGTGATAACCGAAGTAATAATGAAAATCAGAAACTTTCGTCCTGAAAATACAAAATATGCCTCTTTTGTTTTTAAATCTTTTGAAGCGGCAACAAGCGCAATGAGAGCCATTATGCAATCCGGTTTCGGCACACCGCATTTATTCCGTATTTCCGACCCGGAAGAAACGGATATTGCATTTAAAACAAAAGGTTTTGAAGAAAAGTTTTCAAATAAAGTTCTGAAAGCTTTGGGTTATCTTCCCGGAAAAAGATGCCTTATGTTTGTTTCGGTTGAAGGTGATGCAAGTTATACGAAATTTGTTAAAAAGAAGATTAAAAAAACAGCCAAAAAGAACACCGGCTTTTACATCGGCAGCGGACCGACTAAAAATTGGTTAGAGCAAAGATATTCAAGTGCATATATGCGTGAACCTTTGATGGATATCGGGATTATGACCGATACTATTGAAACGGCGGTTACTTGGGAAAATTTATTGTCTTTACACGCTTCCGTCAGAGCTTATGTTAAGAAACGAGAAAAAATTGTATTGATGTCTCACATTTCACATGTTTATACAAACGGAGCAAATTTATATTTTACGTTTTTAAGTCCTATGGAAAAAGGCAATGAAGAAGATGATTACAAACAATTTCACAAAGGATTGGTTGATACGATTCACAGTAACAACGGTTCATTATCACATCATCACGGAATCGGTCGAGTAATGGCACCAAGGATGAAAGGTGCTGTTTCGGAGGAAGTTATAAAAGCCATGCAAGCCGTAAAAAATCATTTCGATCCGAACGGTATTATGAATCCGGGCGGAATGTTGGGATTAGGATAAAATTAATACTTTACAAAACTTTATTCATTTATTTTCAGTAAAATAACTTACTGTTAAGGTTAAAAATCCAAAATAATGTTTTTTAAATATACCATATGAATAATACAGAACTCATACTTTCAATAGACGTAGGAACCCAGTCAATTCGAGCAGTAATCATTGACTTAAACGGGAATATTATTGATATTAAAAAAATATTGATTGATGCCTATTTTTCCGTTCATCCGGGTTGGGCAGAACAAGAACCTGACTATTTTTGGACAAAATTAACAGAAACTTGCAAAAAATTATTTGCCGAAACCGCTGTTTCGAAAGAAAGAATCAAAGTCGTAACGCTGACAACACAAAGAGGAACAATTATTAATACCGATAAAGACGGAAATCCCTTACGACCTGCAATCAGTTGGTTAGACCAAAGACAAGCCGAAGCTGATACCTATCCCAAAGGAATTGATAAGGCTGCATTGAGTTTAATAAATATGCGAGAAGCCGTAACTCACGCCGTAAAAAATGCCGAATGCAATTGGATTATCCAAAATCAACCGGAAATTTGGGGAAAAACAGATAAATTTTTATACCTCTCAGGATGGCTGACTTATAAACTTACCGGTAATTTCTCCGATTCAATCGGGAATATGGTCGGGTACATGCCTTTTGATTATAAAAAACATCAATGGACAAATGAAAAACACCGAAACTACAAAATGTTTCCCGTTGAAAATGAGAAGTTGGCAGAACTTGTAAAACCCTCTGAAGTTCTCGGTGAAATAACAAAAAAAACCGAAGAAGAAACCGGAATTCCGGCAGGATTGCCCTTAATTGCGGCAGCATCCGATAAAGCATCCGAAGTGTTGGGTTCGGGTGTTTTTCAACCGGATGTTGCCTGTTTAAGTTACGGAACAACAGCAACGCTTCAAACAACCCGGAATAAATACTTTGAGGTAATTCCGTTCTTTCCGCCGTATCCGGGAGCCATTCAAAATTATTTCAATACGGAAATAATGATTTTCAGAGGTTTTTGGCTGGTAAATTGGTTTAAGCATCAATTCGGACACCGAGAAATGAAAATTGCGGAAAAAACCGGTAAAGCACCCGAACAATTATTCGATGAAATGATAAAAGAAATTCCGCCGGGTTCAATGGGTTTAACCCTTCAACCTTATTGGTCGCCGGGAGTAAAAATTCCGGGCACGGAAGCCAAAGGAGCCATAATCGGTTTCGGAGATGTCCATACAAGAGCGCATATCTACAGAGCTATTTTGGAAGGTTTGGCCTATGCCTTGAAAGAAGGTCTTTTAAGGACACAAAAAAGAACGAAAACCAAAGTAAATAAAATAATTATTTCGGGCGGCGGTTCTCAAAGTGAACAAGCCATGCAATTAACGGCAGATATCTTTAATTTGCCGGTTGAAAAACCGCATACATACGAAACTTCTGCACTCGGAGCGGCCATTAATGCAGCCGTCGGAATGAACTATTTTAATTCTTATGAAGAAGCCGTAAAATCAATGACACGAACAGGGAATTCATATAGTCCGATTCAGAAAAACAAAGAAATATATGAAGAACTGTTTAATAAGGTCTATTTAAAAATGTATAAACGCTTGCAAAAATTATATTCTGAAATTCGTGATATTACGGGTTATCCGGAGAAAATTTAATGCAATTTATTTTCAATTATTAAGTTAAAACTCTGCAATTCCGGTACAGTTAGTTTAGTTTCTGTAAATGTTTTTTGAATATAGAACAAATTATTGCGAAAGCAATACCAGATTTAAGAATTATGAAGTTTCGCAGAAATAAGAAGTATATATTGTATAAAATATGATATCTTTTGTTTTTTACTTCAAATATCGTTAATCGTTAATCGATGTTCTCAAATCAATTTATAAATTTTTGTTTTAAAACGAATTTCATTCGTTTGCTATCAAACCTCCGGATTTTCAATCCATAGTTATTTATTTTACAAATTGACTTACAAAAAAATAACCCAAGCCGGAAGCAAACAGCCACACGCCATATAAAGAATGTTCAAAAAAACTTAAAGTCAATGACTTAGATTTGCTGAAATGATATGCAAAAATAATTCCTGCAATAAATGCCAATCCTAAAACTAAAACATTTTTATATAAAAGATGCCCTAAAGAAAAAAATAATCCGCTCAAAATGATTTTAAGTGTTTCATTTTTAAACAGACTGTCATATCTGTGAAAGAAGAATAATCGATAAATTAATGTTTGCGGTAAAACCGAAAACAGCGGATAAAAAATACTGATTAAAACTAATAACCAAGGAATCTTTTTTGCCAAAAAGAATAAACGTGACGGGTCAATAAGATATATGAGGCCAACCATTATTATTGCTGCTGCAGTAAATATCAAAAGAATTTCTTTTAAAATATGTTTTCCCGATTTCCAATTAGCAAATTGTTTTTTATCAAAGCTCGTATCAAATCTTAAAAACAAAAAAATTAAAATTCCGAAAAATACCAACACAAGCATTAACGGAATTTTCATTTTATAATATGCAAGAAATAACGGAAACAATACAAATAATAAAATTAATTCAATTATTAATCTTGCCTTATTTTTTGAATAAATTATTTTTCCGAAAATTTTCATCTTATCATTCAAACCTTTAAATTTTCCCAAATGTAAAAAAATTGTAATATTCGACAATCCGAAATAAAATATTTACTTTTGTTACTTA
>JAOZQB010000016.1:0-6384 GCA_029932445.1 Bacteroidales bacterium
TTGGGAACAACTTCAACAATTTCCAGACCGTATCCTTCCAAACCGGCACGTTTTACGGGATTGTTGGTCATTAATCGGATTTTACAAATACCCAAATCTCTCAAAATTTGAGCACCGACGCCGTAATCTCGTTCATCATCGTCAAAACCGAGTTTATGATTGGCTTCCACCGTATCATAACCTTGTTCTTGCAGTTTGTATGTTTTAATTTTGTTAAAATAACCGATTCCTCTGCCTTCTTGGTTCATGTATAAAACAATGCCTTTACCTTCACGTTCCACCATGCGCATAGATTCGTGAAGTTGATCACCGCAGTCACATCTTTTTGAACCGAAAATATCACCTGTTACGCAAGACGAATGCACCCGAACCAAAACCGATTCTTCCTTTTTCCATTCGCCCTTTATAAGTGCTGAATGCTCAAGACCGTTTGATAATTGTCGAAAAGGAATTAATTCAAAATCTCCGTATGCCGTAGGCATTTTTACTTTTTCACCACGTTCGATTAATGATTCTTTTTTTAGTCGATAAGCTATTAAATCTTTTATTGAAACAATTTTTAAATTGAATTTTTCGGCGACTTTAAAAAGGTTGGGAAGGCGAGCCATCGTGCCGTCTTCATTCATTATTTCTACTAATGCACCACCGGGTTTAAGTCCGGCTAAACGTGTTAAATCAACAGTAGCTTCGGTGTGTCCGGTACGTCTTAAAACACCCATGTTTTTTGCTTTAAGCGGAAATATGTGTCCGGGACGAGCTAAATTATCCGGTTTTGTATTATTGCTGACCAAAGCTTTAATCGTTTTAGAACGGTCGGAAGCAGAAATACCGGTCGTGCATCCTTCTCCGATTAAATCAACGGAAACAGTAAAGGGGGTTTCATGCAAGGATGTATTTGTTTGTTTTCCGATCATTAGTTCCAAATCCAATTCAACGCATCTGGTTTCGGGAATGGCAGCACAAATTAAACCCCTGCCGTGTGTTGCCATAAAATTAACCTTTTCAGGAGTAATCATTTCTGCCGAAGTTATAAAATCGCCTTCGTTTTCTCTGTCTTCATCATCAACAACAATAATAATTTCTCCGTTTTTTATTGCGTTAATTGCTTCTTCTATGCTGTTTAATTTTTCTTTTGCCATTTTTCTGATATTGTTTTGTTATAAAATTACATAAATATTCTTAAAGATAATCTTATATTTTAATTTTTTTTTTCTTAAAGCATTAGTATTTTATATTATTAATTAAATTTTCATGATAAAATTATCCTCTTTTTGCACGTTCCCAATTAACACCTTGTTTTCTTCTTAAAAATCTATAAAAGCCTACCCAAACCGCGTAATTCATAATGTAAATATAATAAGGGATAAAAATAATTTTTTGTTTAGTTTTAGTATCTTTTAATAGATTTCCTGTAATAATTAAAATAATTACTAATGTTTGAAAAATAAAAAATATGTGGTAAATATTAAATTCAGAATTGTTAGGGTTTTGTATAATTAATAAGAGGTTAAAAAGAAATAATAATGGGAAAAAGAAAGGAACTGCAAACCATCTTAAAACCTTATGTGAAATGTATTGCCAACTAAATATCCCATATTTAAATGGGTTTAACAGTTTTTTTAATCTTATTATTGATTGTATTCCTCCTGCTGATATTCTGATTTTTCTTTTTAGTTCTTCATTAATATCTGCAGAGGCAGATTCAATTGCATAGGCTTTAGGTGCATATTTTATTTTATATCCTTTTTCAACTATTCTTAAAGAAATTATAAAATCGTCTAAAATTGTATCAGCTTCAACTTTTTCAAAAAGTTCAGTTCGGATAGCAAATATCTCACCGGCTGCCCCTACAGCAGAATAAAGTTCTGAATCCCATTTCTTTAAAATGCTTTCAAATTTCCAATAAATATTTTCTCCTGAATTGATTGCTGTATCTGATGTTTTTGAATAAATTCGTTTTTCTCCGGCTACGCAACCTGTTTCTTTATCTTGAAATAATTTTACAATTTCTTTTACAACATTTTCATTTAACATTGTGTTTGCATCAGTAAAAATAACAATCGGAGTATCAATGAATTGCATGCCCCTGTTTATTGCTCCTATTTTACCGTTTCTTTTTTGTTCATGATAAATTTCAATTTCTTTATATTTTTTTAGTAATTCGGGCGTTCCGTCATTTGATCCGTCAGTAATCCAAATATGATTTATTTTTTCTTTCGGGTAATCTAAATCAAAACCGTTTTTTACCTTTTTATCAATATAATCTTTTTCATTATATGCTGCAATAAAAAGAGTAACTGACGGATAATATTCATCATTATATGTTTTTTTATTTAAAAAAAACTTTTTTATTTTTATAAATAAGAATAATATTATCGGATAGCCGATATATGTATAAAT
Organism: Bacteroidales bacterium; assembly: GCA_029932445.1. Classification (GTDB taxonomy): domain Bacteria; phylum Bacteroidota; class Bacteroidia; order Bacteroidales; family JAADGE01; genus JAADGE01. The sequence goes on from JAOZQB010000016.1 coordinate 2,401, forward strand.
TATGGTAAACAAAAATATCCAGAAAAAAAACTCAATAGGTATCATTTATTCATGATATTTATATAAAAATTCATTAAAGATTCAGTGATTGCAAAATTATCAAAATTAACGGAAATATAATGTTTTGCTGCTTCAGATATTTGTTTAGCTTTTTCTGTATTATTCAAAATGTAATTAATTTGTTGGATAAATTCATCCGGATTATCGGCAATTAAAATTTCTTTTCCCGATTCTGCATCTATGCCTTCTGCACCTTTTGAGCTTGTTATTATTATATTTCCTGCAGCCATTCCTTCAATAATCTTAATGCGCATTCCGCTTCCGGATAACAAAGGTACAATCATTACATTGTGTTGATGCATAAAGTCAATTGCATTTTCAATTTCACCTTTAAAAATGATGTTTTTATAAGACCTTATTTGTTTAATAAAATCAGGAGAAGCATTTCTTCCTGCAATCGTGAATATTAAATCGGGATGTTGAACAGTTAATTTTTTCCAAATATTTTGCAAAAACCAAAACAATCCCTCTGTGTTGGGAATCCAATCCAATGAGCCGAGATGGAATAATCTGATTTCTGAAAAATTATTTTCGAATATATTGTATTTTGTTAAATCAATTCCAGTAGGGCTAACGTGTGAGGGCTTGTTATTTCCGAATTCTGCTAATAATTTACCATCACGTTTTGTTATGGGAATAATTGTATCATAAGTGTTTATAAATGAAAGTTCAAATTTTCTTAATCGAGTCAAAAGATGTTTCAGATAGATTTTTTTAAGGAAATTTTGTTCTTGTTTAAGGTTTAGTTGCCAAATTTCATGTTCAATATTATGTGCTCTGTATGAAATAATTCCTTTTGAATAGTTTCTTATTATTTTAATATAAGGCATCATATACAAACCTTCAATTTGAATAATATCGTATTCCTTTTGCTGTAAATGATTTATTAGTTGCAGCTTAAATTTCTCAGAAATAAATCGCTCGGCAATGTACGGCAACTTAGAAAAGACAAGATTTTTTATTGCATGACTGATACGGATTTTTGTATTTATATTAACTCCTGACAGTGTCATGTTTTTCGGAAGATAATTTTGAACTTTAGGAATATTTACAAAATGTTTATCGGTATTTAAACAAAGCAAATCAACACGATGCCCTGAATTTGCAAACCCCTCCGAAAAATTACAAACAGCAACAGAACCTCCGTCTTTCGGAGGGTAGGGGATTTTATTGAAAATTTGGAGGATATTCACTTACAGCTTTTTATTTTCCGAATTTTAAAATATTTCCTAAAATCTTTAAGATATTCTCAATTTGTTCCGTATTGACAATTTTTGAATCTTTTGTGGCTTTATAAGTGATAAATACGCCGAGTGGAAATAAAATCCCGGAAGCCAGCCAGGCACCGACAAAAACGGGTAAAGCATCTTCGGTTGCCGCCTTTTCTCCCATAATGTATAATACATAGTAGAACATAAATAGTACAATAGAAACCAAGAACGGTAATCCGAAACCGCCTTTTCGAATAATTGCGCCAAGAGGGGCTCCGATAAAAAAGAATACCAAACAAGCAAAAGATAAAGAAAATTTCTTATACCATGCCAGTTGGTGTTTTCTGAGCCATTTTAAACGATTTACAAGTGATTGTCCGTTGTTTTCAATATTTGATCGTATTATTTTTACGGATTTCGATGCTCCTCTGATGACGGATAATTTATCTTTATTACTCAGATTCTGATAAATTTCATCTAAATTAAAAATTGTAATAAGTTTTTCCGGGGCTCTGTATTTTCTTATTGAATCTTTTTGATATAATACAGAATCTTTTTTATCAGTTACTTTATGTTCATTTTTAAAATAATTATATTCTAATAATCGATCTTGAAATTGATATTTTCGAATTTTATATTCACGACTTAAAGAATCAATTACAATCGAAAGTTGTGATGTATTCATAATTTCATAATGCTTTTTAAACATTCTGTCATTACTTTTTTTAAGACTGTTATCCGGTAATTGAAAAATAATGGTTTCTTCCGAAAAATGATCCCTCCGATACGGATATTCTTTTTTAACCGGATTTTTATTTTTCATTTCGTTATAGTTACTTCCGTTGTATAGAGTAACAATCATATTCTTTTGGTCGGTTGTAATGTTTATTTGTCCCGAATCGGCAACCGTAACTTTTTTATTTCCTTTTCTTTTTGTATGGTCATAAATCATAAAACCGTACATCATTCCTGTTTTAGTGTTTTTATTATCGACTTTAATACTGTATCCGTCAATTTCGTTATTAAAAACACCGGATTTAATACTCATTTCAGGACGTTTTCTGGAAACATCATAAAGTAATTGAGCATATTTTAAATTAGTATAAGGCAACACATTATTTGAAAAAAAGAAAGCTCCGATACTCAGTGCAACAATAAAATAAATTAACGGACTCATGATTCTCCATAATGAAATTCCGGATGTTTTCATAGCCGTTAATTCAAAATGTTCGCTTAAATTTCCGAATGTCATAACGGAAGCCAATAAAACAGCCAAGGGTAATGCCATGGGAACAAGCATGGCTGCAGCATAATATAATATTTTAAGTATAATGCCTATGTTCAGCCCTTTACCGATTAGTTCATCAACCCAAAGCCATATAAATTGCATTAAAAGAAAAAACAATGAAATGGCAAAAGTAACAATAAACGGACCAATAAAAGATTTGACAATTAAGCTGTGAATTTTTTTCACGGATAATAATATTTAAGAGACAAAAATAAAAAAAAAGAATAAAATCATTCGGATACGAAAGTTAATTATCCTTAAAACTTTGATTTATTACTTTTTATTATTCAGATAATGTTTTATTACCAATTTCTGTTTTCAAAATCTTCGTTTTTTTTATCTTTAATCCTTTTTGAAATCAAAAAAATAAGAATGATAACTGCAGCAATTACAATAATAATTTGTATGTCAAAAATAATTTTCATTATTTAATCAGGAAATCTTAACAGCAGTACCGAAAGCTAAAATCTCAGCAGCTCCTTGCGAAACGGCAGAAGTTGTATATCTGATATTGACAACGGCATCTGCTCCTAAAGATTCTGCATCTTTTATCATTCTTGCCGTTGCTTCTTCTCTTGAATCAGCTAATAATTTGGTATATTCGCTTATCTCACCGCCGACAATATTTTTTAAACCGGCAAAAATATCTCTGCCTATATTTCTTGCTCTGACAGTACTTCCTCTGACCATTCCCAGAGATTCCGTAATTTCTTTTCCTGCGATTGTTTCAGTTGTAAATAGTTTCATTTTCTGTAATTTCTTTATACGCCTAAAGTATGTTTAAGACCGTCTATTTGTTCATCCCACATAGCAATTATATCTTCTTTTTCATCCGGTTCGGCAAAATCCGTTATTTTTAATGCAACATCACCTGTTAATTCTTGTTTTTGGATTCGAAATTCAAAAAAAGTATCATCTTTTGAATCAATCCATTTAAATTTTACGTAATTATCTTTTTTCTTTTCTAATAATTCGGCTTGTTGTTCGGAACGTTCCCATTTAAATGTAAAAATACCGTCTTTAGCAACAACTTTTTTTGCAAACCATTCTTCCAAACCTGAGGGATTGCTTAATCTGTAATATAATATTTTGGGTAATGTGTTAATGGTATACTCTAATTCAATTCGTTCATTTTGCATCTTTCCTCTTTTTAATTAAGTATTGCAATATATGAAAAAAAAGTCAATAAAAAAATTATTTTTCTTTTTGATTTGGCTAAAATTTATATATTTGCATCCGCAAAAAAAGGCGAGGTAGCTCAGTCGGTTAGAGCGTCGGATTCATAACCCGGAGGTCACGAGTTCAATTCTCGTTCTCGCCACAAATAAAGGTTTCTTCAAAACAGAGGAGACCTTTTTAAATAATTAAAAATCCCGGAGGATTGATATCCGTCGTCTGACGGACACGAGTTCAATTCTCGTTCTC